>NZ_DASYHS010000079.1:0-23672 GCF_035998295.1 Arenibaculum sp.
TCGCGCAGGGGCACCACCAGCAGCCTGTCGCCCGCCGACGGGTCCTCGACCGGGACCACGGTGGCCGCCGAGGGCGCGCGCACGAGCACGCGGGAGCCGAGCAGGAAATCGGGCTGGGCCAGCACCGGCAGCGAGGCCGCCGCGGTTGCCCCGGGCGGGCGCAGGCGGACGCGCCAGGCCGTCCCCTCGGCGCGGACGTCCGCTTCCAGGCCGTCGGGCACCGCGATCCGGAACCCGGCGATGCCGGGGATCGGCAGGATCTCCGGCCCGCCGACGCGGCGGCCGGCCGCCTCCACCACCGGGACCACGCCGGCGGGGAACGGGCCGTCGAAGACGAGATACAGGAACCCGCCGCGCATGTAGACCGCCGCCGCCATCGGCTGGCCGGGGTCGACGGAGATGGTCGCGAGCGCCGGCTCCTGGCCGGCCGGCGGGGGCAGCGCCCCGGTCGTCGTCACCGGCGTCGTCGGTGCCGCGCGGGGGGGCGGAGCCTCGTCCCGGGCCGTGGGCGCAGGCGGCGGCCCGGACGAAGGTTCGGCCGGCGGAGCGGCGGCTGATGCCTTTGCCGCCGGAGCGGCGGCTGGCGCCTTAGCCGCAGGAGCGGCGGCGGCGGCGGCCCTGCCCCGCGGCGGGTCGAGGATGTCGAGCGCCACCGACGGGCCGCTGCGGAAATGGCGGACCGTGCCGCCCTCGGGAATGCCGATCGTGACGGCCAGCCGGCCCGCATCGGCGTCCTGCTCGACCGAGGCGACGTTGCGGGGCGGCGAGCGCCGCACCTTCGCGAGGTCGGCCGTGCCGGGCTGCGAGAAGACGATCCTGACCGAGGTCGCGCCCGGCTCGACCGTGTAGTCGACCGGCCGCGTCCAGTCGAAGACGAGCCTGCCGCGGTCGGGATGGGTCCCGCCGCGCACCCGGATCGCCTGCCCGGCCGGCGCCGCCTGGGCGGGCGCGGCCGCGACCGGTGCCGCCGGCGGTGACGGCGGCGGCCTCTCGGCCGGGGCGACCGGCGCCGCCCCGGTCGCGGCCGCGGAGACGAGGTCGAAGGCGACCGACGGGCCGTTGCGGAAGCTGCGGAGCGTCACCGGCTGCGCGAGGTCGAACACGACGGTCCTGCCGTCCGCCTCGATCGTGCCGCCGGCGACATAGGCGGGGATGGCGCCGAGCACCGGGGCGACGGCGAGTTCCGCCGGCCGGTCGAAGCGGATGCGCAGCCGCCGGCCCTCCACCGCCGCGTCGAACTCCACGGCCTGCGGCCAGTCGAACACGATGCGCCCGAAGCCGTCCTGCGCCCAGGCGCGCAGGCCGACCGGCTCGGCGCCGGCCGAGGTGGTGCCCGCCAAGGTGCTAGAGGCGAGCCCGAGGAGGGTCGCCGCGAGCAGGCGGGCGGAGATGCGGCCCCGGCGGCTCATGCGTTCAGTCGAAGCTCGCGAGGAGACGGTCGATCTCGCTCTGGTCGATGCCCTGGCCGGGCAGCGCCGGCCCGTTGACGAGGTGACGGTCGTCGTCCGCCGGCTCGGCGGCGGCGCCCCGCGGCTCGGGGGCCGAGGTCGGCCTCGTGCGCGACACCTCCTCGCCGAGGGCTTCGACCAGGACCTCGATCTTGCGCTCGATGTGCTTCAGCGTCCTGACCACCTTGGTGATCCGCTGGCCGGTCACGTCCTGGAAATTGCACGCCTCGAAGATGCGCGTGACCGCGTCGACGAGGGCCGCGCGCGGCTGCTCGTCGAGCCCGTCGGCGACGGCCTGGATCGCGTCGCAGGCATCCATGATCCGGTTCGTCGCGTCCTCGGTGGCGCCGACGACCGCGTCGAGCTCGCCGGCCGCGCTCGGGATGTGCTCCGCCGCGAGGTCGTCGGGGCGGATCTGCGCGATCTCCCGCTTGGCGTGCTGGATGTAGCGCGCCAGCGCCTCCAATTCGGCGTAGAGCTTGAGGTCGAGGGAGGAGACGTCGCCCTCCATGCTGTGCAGGACCGACGCGACGATGTCGGCCACCTCCGCCCTGTCGAGCGGCCGGCGGGCCTCCTCGCGGGCGGCGCCGATCTCCGCGTCCAGCGTCCTCGCCGCAGTGCCTGACTTCATCGAACGGGTTCCTCGTTGGGGCGGGCGGTCAGGGCCGGGTGGTCAGGGCTGGACGGTCAGGGCCGGGCGGCCTGCTGGACGCCGGGCGGCAGCGCCCGGCGGTCGACCAGCTCGGCGGTGACGTCCTTGGCCTTCACCGGGTCCATCGCGGCGAGGACCGGCGCGCTCTTGGCCTCCTTCATCCGCTCCAGCACGCTCAGCAGGACCGGCATGTCCATCTCCTCGAAGATGCGCGCCGCTTCCTTCGGCTTCATCGTCTCGTAGATCTTGACCAGGCTGTCGAGTTGGGCCGCCTGGCGCTTGTCGACCTGGTTCAGCAGCTTCTCGATGTCGGAGCGGAGCTGCGACAGCTCCGTCACCTTCTGGTCGATGCGCTGCTCGGCCGCGGCGAGCAGGGCTTCGCGCTGCTCGACCTCCCTGACCCGGCGGTCGATCTCGTCCCGCCGCTCCGACAGGCGCTGGATCAGCTCCGCCCGGAGCGTGCCGTCCTGCTGCCCCGCAAGCGGGTCGGCCGCGCCCGCGGGCTCGATCCGCGTCCCGGCCAGGGACGGCAGCGGCGGCATCGCCGGCTGCGGCGACGGGTCCGCCGCTTGCGCCGCCGGGGCGGAGGCCCCCGGCTCGCCGGCGCCCTGGGCCTGGGAGGTCGTCACCAGGTCGACCTGCCGGCCCCGGGTCAGCGCCACGAAGACGTCGCCGACGCGCACGCCGAGCATCAGCACGGCCACGAAGATCAGCAGCGGGATCAGCCGCAGGCGCATCGGGCCGCGCCGCAGCCCGAAGAACGGGCGCGAGCCCGCGGCGCGGCGCGGCTGAGGCGCCATGTCGGCGGGCGCCGCCTTGGGAGGCGCCGGCTTGGCTGCGGCCGGCCTGGGTGCCGGTTTGGGTGCGGCGGCCTTGGGTGCCGCCGGCTTGGGTGCCGCCGGCTTGGGTGCCGAGGCCGCCGGGCGGGGGGCGCCGAGCCGGTCGGCGGCGGTCTGGGCCGAGCCGCGGTCGGGGGCCGGGCCGGGAGCCGGGCCGGAAGCGGGCGCGGGACGGCGGGGAGTGGCGTTTCGCGTCGTCATGACCGTATCAGCGCAATTGCTCGAGGGCCTGCATCAGCTCGCGCTCGGCCCGCGAGCGGGCCTCGGCGGCGGCCGGGTCGGCGGGCCGGCGGCGCGGGTCCGCGGCGACGGGGGACGGCGGTTCCGCCGCCGGGGCGCGCGGCGCCGGGCGGGCCGGCGGCGCCTGATGGGAAGCCGGCTGCTGGGGGGCCGCCTGGGCGGCGGGGCGGTGGTGGCTGATCGTACCTTCCAGGCGGCTGGCGAGGCTGTCGGCGGCCTCGACCATGAACTGAAGCTCATCGCGGATCGCCTGCCCGCGGTCGACCGTGGCCTGGAGCCGCTCGCCGGCCTCGCCGGCCATGCGCTTCATGCCCTCGACCCCGGCCTCGGCGCGCTCGGTCGCCTCGGCGAAGCCGCGGACGAGGTCCTCCAGCTCCGCCTTGCTGTCGCGCAGGCGGACGAGCTGGCGGTTGAGATTGATGGCGTAGCCGATCGTCACCACCAGCAGGACGACCACCACGATGTCCAGGACCAGGGCCAAAGCACTCATCTGCGATCCTCGTCCTTGGGCGCCTCCCGCTCGATCCGGACGGCGATGTGGCCGCCCTTGCGCCCCATGCGCCCCTCGAACATCGGCACGTCTCCGCAACGCAGCTCCACCGGGTCGTCCGGCGCGGCGTTCAGCAGTATCCGGCTGCCGACGCGCCAGTTCAGCACCTCGTGGAGCGACATGGTGATCTCGTCCAGCACGGCGCCGATCTGCACGTCGGTCAGCCACAGCTCGCTCGCGAGATGGGTCTCCCAGATCGAATCGCGGCCGAACTTCTCACCCATGAACATCTGGAGAAGCAATTCCCGTACCGGTTCGAGCGTGGCGTAGGGAATCAGCAGCTCGAGCCGGCCGCCGCGGTCCTCCATGTCGATGCGCAGCTTCGCCAGCACGGCAGCGTTTGCCGGGCGCGCGATGGTCGCGAAGCGGGGGTTCGTCTCCAGCCGGTCGAACCGGAAGGTGACCGGCGACAGCGGGTCGAAGGCCGCCGACAGGTCGGACAGGACGACATGCACCATGCGCTCGACGAGGTTGCGCTCGATCGTGGTGTAGGGCCGCCCCTCGATGCGCATCGCGGCCGTGCCGCGCCGCCCGCCCAGGAGCACGTCGACGATCGAGTAGATCAGCGCGCTGTCGACGACCATCAGGCCGTAGTTGTCCCATTCCTCGGCCTTGAAGACCGACAGCATGGCCGGCAGAGGGATCGAGTTCAGGTAGTCGCCGAAGCGGACGGAGGAGATCTGGTCGAGGCTGACCTCGACGTTGTCGGAGGTGAAGTTGCGCAGGCTGGTCGACATCATGCGCACGAGGCGGTCGAAGACCACCTCCAGCATGGGCAGGCGTTCGTAGTTGACGAGCGCCGAGTTGACCAGCGCCATGATGCCGGAATTGTCGCCGTCGCCCATGCCGTCGGTGTCGAAGCCGAGCAGGCTGTCGATCTCGTCCTGGTTCAGGACGCGGGTCGAGCCGCCGCCGAAGTCTTCCTCGCCGTCGCCGCCGTCGCCGCTGCCGTCGCCGTCGGCGAGCGCCGCCCACTCCGCGGCGAGCCTCTCCTCCTCGCTCAGCCCCTGCAGCCTGGGATCGCTCATCGTCGCGCCCTATTGAACCAGCATCTCACGGAACAGCACGTCCTTGACCTTGACCGGCGCCACGGCGGCGCCGATGCGCATCAGCAGCTCCTCGCGCAGGCGGTAGATGCCGGCGGAGCCGCGCAGGTCGTCCAGCCGCAGTTCGCGCAGATAGACCTGGAAGTTGTCGACGATGCGCGGCAGCACCTTCTCCAGCGCCGGCACGTCCTCCTGGCGCGCGATCTCGATCGAGACGCTGATCTTGAGGAAGTTCTGGCGCCGGTTGCCGGTGCTGTTCAGGTTCACGAGCAGGTCGGGAAGGTCGAAGAAGACCCCCGGCCCCGGGGGCACCGGCTCCGCCGGGAGCGCGGCCTGTTCCTCGCCGCCGGCCAGCGCGTCCAGGACGCCGCTGAAATACACGGCCGCCCCGCCGCCGACCAGCAGCAGCAGCGGAAGCACGATGAAGAGGACGAGCTTCTTGCCGCTGAACTTCCGCCGCGGGAGCTGATCGAACGATTGCCCGCCGGAATCGCCATCCATGGCATGCGCCGTCATCTTCCCGCCTGCCCCACCGAGCTGAACCCGTACCTGAGCGTCGGACTTTACCTAACGGATAGTTAACAAGTCCTTTCACCACTTTGGAGCAGATCGGCGCCGCCGTCCCGCTTTTTGCCGCCCGTCCGGAAATTTCTGCCGGGCAAGGCTGTCCGCCGGCCGTTTCCGGGCGCTCCCGCAGCCCCGATCCGGGGCGGAACGCAGGTCGGCACGGGGGTTGGCACGCGGCCTGCATCCCGACGGACGGGACACGGCCATTCCCCATGGACCGGACCGCAGGAAGCGAGGCAGGCAACGGCGATGGAAAACCCGATCTACATCGCGCTCTCCCGGCAGGACGCGCTACGCCGCCAGATGGACGTCACGGCGAACAACGTCGCGAACCTGAACACGCCCGGCTACAAGCAGCAGCGGATGATGTTCGTGGAGTTCCTGACGCCGGCCGGCTCGGGGCCGGGCCAGCAGAGCAAGCCGCTGTCCATGGTCAAGGACATGGCCGTGCTGCGCAACCTCGAGGACGGGCCGGTCAGCCGGACCGACAACCCCCTGGACGTGGCGCTGGACGGCCGCGGGTACTTCGTGGTCGAGACGGTGGACGGGCCACGCTACACCCGCGCCGGCCGGTTCCAGCTCGACCCGGACCGCCGGCTGGTCGACGTCAACGGCCTGCCGGTGCTCGACGACGGCGACCGCCCGATCCAGATCCCGCAGGGCGCCGCCGACATCCGCATCGCCGGCGACGGCTCCATCTCCACCGAGCAGGGCCCGCTCGGCCGGATCAAGGTGGTGAACTTCGAGCGCGAGCAGTTCATGACCGAGCTCGGCGGCGGCCTCTACACCACGGAGGAGCCGGAAGTCGCGGCCGAGGGCACGAAGCTGGTCCAGGGCGCCATCGAGGGCTCCAACGTGCAAGGCATCGTCGAGATGACGCAGATGACCGAGGTCCTGCGCCAGTACCAGAGCAACCAGCGCCTGATCGAGGCGGAACACGAACGCCAGCGCAACGCCATCGGGCGCCTGACGCGCGTCGGCTGACCATCGGGAAGGAGACGGCACCATGCGGAGCTTGGCAATCGGCGCGACGGGCATGCTGGCCCAGCAGCTCAACGTCGAAGTGATCTCGAACAACATCGCCAACATGGCGACGACCGGCTTCAAGCGGCAGCGCGCGGAGTTCCAGGACCTGCTGTACCAGAACCAGCGCCGGGTCGGCTCGACCTCCTCCGACGCCGGCACGATCGTGCCGTCGGGCATCCAGGTCGGCGTCGGCGTCAAGGCCGCGGCCGTCTACCGCATCCACGAGCAGGGCAACCTGCAGGTCACGGACAACCCGCTCGACCTCGCGATCAACGGGCACGGCTACTTCCAGGTCGAACTGCCGGACGGCAACACGGCCTACACCCGCGCCGGCTCGTTCCAGATGAACGCGGAAGGGACGATCGTCACTCCCGACGGCTACACCGTGCTGCCCGGGCTGGTGATCCCGGCCGAGGCGACGGCCATCACCGTGAACGCCAGCGGCGAGGTGCTGGTCAAGATCGACGGCCAGCAGGAGCCGCAGAACGTCGGCCAGATCCAGATCGCGACCTTCGCCAACGTCGCGGGGCTGGAGGCGGTCGGCGACAACCTGCTGCGCGACACGCCCGCCTCGGGCGACGCGGTCGTCGGCAACCCCGGCGGGCCCGGCTTCGGCAGTCTGCGCCAGGGCTCGCTGGAGACCTCGAACGTCAACATCGTGTCGGAGATCACGAACCTGATCACGGCGCAGCGCGCCTACGAGATGAACTCCAAGGTGATCAGGACGACGGACGACATGATGAACACCGTGTCGCAGATGCGCTGAGGAGGGAGGCCGACATGAAACAGATCCTCGTGATGGTGACCGCGGCGGTCCTCTTCGTCTTCGCGGTCACGGCCCAGGCGGCGACGCTGCGCTCCGACGCCGGCATCGAGAGCGACCGCATCACGGTCGGGGACATCTTCGACGGCGCCGGCGCCGCGGCGGACCGGGTCGTCGGCCCGGCGCCCGAGCCCGGCCGCCGCGCCGTGTACGACGCCGTCTACCTGAGCCGCATCGCGCGGAGCGTCGGGCTGGACTGGCGCCCGGCCACGGCGCGCGACGCCATCGTCCTGACCCGGGCCAGCACCGCGATCCGGGCGGTCGACGTGCAGATCGCCGTCGCCGAGGCGCTGTCCGAGCGCACCTCCGAAGGACGGATCGAGGTGGAACTCGACAACCGCCTGCTCGAGGTGCACGTCGAAGCCGGCAGCGACCCGCGGCTGCACGTCGAGACGCTGTCCTACGACGAGATGCAGGGCCGCTTCGCCGCGACCGTGGTCGCCGGCCTGCGGGACCGCGAGCTGCGCATCCCGGTCACCGGCCGCGCCACCGCCGTGATCGAGGTGCCGGTCCTGAACCGGTCGGTGCGCGCCGGCGAGACGATCGGCGAGGGCGACGTCGCCTGGACCGAGCTGCGCCGCGCCCGGGGCAACGAGGACGTCGTCCGGGCCGCCGCCGACCTCGTCGGCATGGCGCCGCGGCGCACGCTGCCGCCCAACACGCCGGTCCGCTCGCGCGACCTGCGCGAGCCGAGCCTCGTCAACCGGGGAGCGCTGGTGACGATCGTGCTGGAGAGCCGGTCCATGGTGCTGACGGCCCAGGGCCGCGTGCTCCAGGACGGTGCGGCGGGGGACGTGGTCCGCGTCGTCAACACGATGAGCAACCGGACGATCGAGGCGACCGTGACCGGCCCCGACCTCGTCGCCGTCACCCGCCCCGGCGCCGTCGCCCAGTTCTGACGCCCGCACCCGCGCATCCGAGCCAGGATATCACCGCCATGACCGCATCCTTCTCCGCCCCCCGCCCGGCCCTGCGTCTCGCGCTGGTCCTGCTGTGCGCGACCGGGCTCGGCGCCTGCAACGCGACCCAGCGCCTGTCGGAGATCGGCTCGGGCCCGGGGATCAGCCACATCGCGAACCCGCAGGCGGCGCCGGGATACCAGCCGGTCAGCCTGCCGATGCCGGCCCCGCAGATCGGGATGCGCGAGCCGAACTCGCTGTGGCGGACGGGCGCGCGGGCGTTCTTCAAGGACCAGCGCGCGAGCCGCGTCGGCGACATCATGACGGTGGTGATCCAGATCGACGACCGCGCGCAGATCAACAACACGACGTCGCGCGCGCGGGAGAACTCCGAGAGCGCGGGGCTGCCGTCCTTCTTCGGCCTCGGCGACAACCTGGCGAGAGCCATCGACCCCGACCTCGACCCGGCCAACCTCGCCGAGGTGTCGAGCGCATCGGGCAGCCGCGGCACCGGCCAGATCAACCGGCAGGAACGGATCGAGCTGCAGGTCGCCGCCCTCATCACCGACGTGCTGCCCAACGGCAACCTCGTGATCCAGGGCCGCCAGGAGGTCCGCGTCAACCACGAGCTGCGCGAGCTGACGATCGTGGGCGTCATCCGGCCCGAGGACATCAGCTCGGCCAACGCGATCAGCTACGAGAAGATCGCCGAGGCCCGCATCTCCTACGGCGGCCGGGGCCAGATCACCGACGTCCAGCAGCCGCGCTACGGCCAGCAGCTGTTCGACATCATCATGCCGTTCTGAGGCCCCCGCCATCTGGTACCATTGGTGATCACGCGCCCCATCTCGGGCAACCGCGCGGCGGCAATGTAAAGCCGCAATGCAATGACCACCGCGAGGATGTTGGCGGCCCGCTGGAGCTGCGGGCTCACCTCATCGATTCCGTGGAGAGGGCGCAGCCGTCCACCACGAGAGACCACAGCGCGTCGTCAGGATGCAGGCATAGCCCGGACCCTCGACATAGCGGCTGCTGCATGTCCGCGGGCTTCCGCCCTCGGTCAGGATGGCGACATCGCGGTGCGGGCCGAGGGGCGCCACGCGGCGAGCATCGCGAGCATGATGTCACCCTTGGCGGGGCCGCCTCTCGGTCGCACAAAGGCATCGGCGGATTTCCGGGCAGCAACAGCCCACCACGAATGAGCCTTCCGGCGATCCGTCGCGGACCGGCATGAGGCAGATATGCCCTATTTTTACTTGACAATGGGGCACATCTGCCATATCTTCCCCTCGTCACGAACCGAGAGGGAGTAATGCCAACGAAGCCGCGTATTCTCGCCAACGCTGTCAAGCGGATCGGAGGCGAGGTTAAGTCGGGTCCCGGCGGTCACAGGATCGCAGTCTACAACGGTCGAAAGTCCCACATTCCGTTTCACGGGCAGGGCTATGAGATCAGCGACAGACTGGTGAACAAGATCCTGAGCGACCTGGGACTCACTCGCAAGGACGTCGGCCTGGAGTAATCCAGGCCGGCCCCGGCGCAAAGTATATGTATTCATCGATAGTCCGGAATTATCCGGTAACCATCTATGAGAACACTGCTGCCAAGGAGGGCACAAGATGTTCTATCCAGTAGAGTTCGACGAGGGCGGCGATACCGTTATTGCTTTCCTGCCGGACCTACCAGGGGTCCATGATGAGGGGGCAACGCGCGAAGAAGCCATGAAGCGTCTTCTAGGCGCCGCCCTTGCCATGATCCAGTCACACATCGATGATTTGGAAGACATTCCGGATCCATCGCCGGCCGCTGACCGGCCCACTCTGACCCTGCCATCGCAAGTCTGGACTAAAGTACTTTTGTATCGGGCGTTTCGTGAGAAGGGTTGGCGGAAAGCGGATCTTGCCCGAGCTATTGGGAGCGACCAGAAGGCCGCAGACAGGCTCTTAAGCATCTCTCACGCTTCCCGATGGGATCAGGTTGATCAAGCTTTTGCCGCGCTTGGCATGACCTTCGTCCCAGAGGCGCATCGAGCCGCCTAGCCCCCCGGAGGGGGTGGCTCCGAACAGTTGGGGCGCCCTTGAAAGCGTCTTTCAAACCGAGCCGTTCCGCGCCCCGGAAACGTCGAGGAGGACGGCCCGGTTTTTTGCGAAGGCCTCGCGCGACGAGGCGTGAGGGTCCGCGAGCGCCCGCTCCCTCTCTCATTGCACGAGAGAAAATGTTCGCGGTCTGGTGACGGGCGCTGGAATTGACGGTCCGGCGCTGGTGTGGTTGTGTTGTCGCGGGCGGGTGATGCCCGTCCTCGCGCCGGCCGGAGAAGCAGCCTCATGCGCTTTCAGGAAGCCTTGCGTATCCTCGTCGCGGCCGTCGCCGGCGCGGTCGTCGTCGCGATCATGTTCCTGATCGTCGGCAGCATCTTGCTGGCGCTCGCCGTCACGGTGCCGATCCTGCTCGTCCTCGCGGTCGCGGCGGCGCTGCTGTCCGGGCGCGGCCGCGCGGAGATCCGGCGCGAGTAACGCGCCGGACGGCTCGCGATGGCTGCCTGCGAAGAAATCCCCGGTGCGGCGTCAGGCGACGCGCTCATCGTCGCGGCGGCGCGGCGCTTCGCGCTGCATCACCAGCTCGCCCAGGGGGCGGACGACGACGAGGAGGCCGATTTCCATCTCGCGCGCTGCACGGAGATCGCCCGCAGCCTGGCGGCGATGCCGGCCGCCACGGTGGCCGGGGCCGCCGTGAAGCTGTTCGTCGAGGTCGTCAGCGAGCACGGCGTGCCGCCCGGCAGGCGGTTCGGGCTGCACCGGCCCGACGGCGCGCCCTACGGCGAAGCGCTGGCCTGGTCCGCGATCGCGGACCTGCAGCGCCTCCTCCACGACGAGCTGCCGGCCGAGTTCAAGGCCGACGGTCAGCGCTGATCCTGGCGCCACTGCGTCCCGAACTCGCCCGCAAGCCGCTGGATCGCGGTCGACACCGCCTCGGCATGGCGGCTCCTGTCGGTGCTGAGAAGATAGCCGCCCTCCCAGTGGAGGATCTCGGCCGTCTTGGACAGGCCCGTGGCCGGCAGGGTCACCGGCTGTACGGACACCGCCCGCAGCCCGACCCAGGAAATGCACATGTAGTTCCCCTCGCGCAGCGTCGCGACGCGGGGCACGAGGTAGACGCCCGGCGTCGTCACCGTGAACGGGGCGGCGATCTCGATCCGCTCGGTGCGCAGCCCGCTCTGGATCACCGGCCCGATCACCGCGTCGCCGACGAGGCTTGGCGTGATGCCGCATTCGGCGTTGGCCGGGCTGGAGCCGATCTCCGGCTGGAGCACCACGGCCTGGTTGATGCCCTCCAGCGGCCGGTCGCCCCTGCCCTGGGCACGGGCGTCGAGCCCCGCGGCCGAAACCGCGACGGCGGCGGCCAAGCCTAGAAACGCATTCGCGATCCGCATCCCGATCGTCACTCCCCGCGTTCGAGCCGGGCGGGCGCCAGGGCGCCCGTCCGTCAATCGTCCCGGTGCGTCCGCTCCAGGCGCTCGTGGCGCTCCTGCGCCTCGAGGCTCAGGGTGGCGATGGGACGCGCTTCCAAGCGGCGGATGCCGATCGGCTCCCCGGTCTCTTCGCAATAGCCGTAGCTCCCGTCCTCGATCCGCATCAGGGCGGCGTCGATCTTGGAGATCAGCTTGCGCTCGCGGTCGCGCGTGCGCAGCTCGAGCGACCGGTCGGTTTCGAGCGTCGCACGATCGGCGATGTCCGCTTCCTGCAGGCCGCCTTCCTGGAGGCTTTGCAGCGTCTCCTCGGACTCCTGGAGCAGTTCCGCCCGCCACTTCAGCAGTCGCTGGCGAAAATACTCGAGCATCGTCGGATTCATGAACGGCTCGTCTTCGGACGGCCGGTAGTCAGGCGGCAGAAACGGTGACGACATACTAGAACACCCCAACCCAAAGGGCTGCCGAAACGCGGGCGGAGTATATGGGGGCGCATCGCTCGCCGCAACCCTGCGGTTGGCGGTGCCTCCGATACGCAAGCCCTTGTTCTGAATGACAGATTCTTTTCAAACGGGAATGCCGCTCAGCGCGGCTGCGCCAGCTTCGCCAGTTCGACCTGCGCCCGCAGGTCGATCTCGTCCAGGATCTCGGCCAGCTGGGGATCGGCGACCTGGGCGCGCTGGGACTGGATGATCCGCGACAACGCCTCCAGGCCGGATGCCGGGATGCTGCCCGTCAGCAGGCCCATCCGGATCTCGTCCAGCCGCTCCAGGATCGCCTCCCCCCGGGCCCGGGCCTTGCCGTGGGGGCCGCTGGTCGCGTCCTCCAGCTCCTGGAGCGACAGCAGCGGGTTGACGCCTCCGGCCTGCGCCGGTCCGCCGACGCCGGGCGCCGTAGCCTCCCCGGCGTCCTGCAGCGCCCGGGCGAAGGCGCCGCCCAGCCCGCTCTCGGTGCGGCCGGTGCGCCGCGTCGAGCCGTTGCGCAGTGATCCCGGGCCTTCGATCTTCATGGGCAGAGTCCCGTTGCGGTACCAGACGCCATGCTTGACGCGGCCGTATTAACACGCCGTTAACGGGTCGGTGGCCGGCAGGCGGCGGCAAAACCTGCCGCCCCCCGGCGTGCCGCCCGGCACGCCCTGCCGCCCGCGGCGCGCAGCGACGCCCGGCGCCCGGCGATCCCGGCGGGAAACCGGGACTGGCACGGAATTCGCTTCGTGGCGATCGCGACCGCATCAGGAGCAGCACGACCGATGACCAGGCCGATGACCAGGAACGACACGCCGGCAGCCACGCGCCGCCTCCTCCGCCGGACGCTGGGCGCGCTGCTGGCCCTCGCCGCCCTTCTTCTGGCCGCGCAGCCCGCCGTCGCGAACTCCCGGATCAAGGACATCGTCAACGTCGAGGGCGTGCGCGACAACATGCTGATCGGCTACGGGCTCGTCGTCGGCCTGAACGGGACGGGCGACACCCTGAACAACTCGCCGTTCACCCAGCAGAGCCTGGTCGGCATGCTGGAGCGGCTCGGCGTCAACACCCGCGGCCAGACCATGAAGACGCGCAACGTCGCCGCCGTGATGGTCACGGCGACGCTGCCGGCGTTCGGGGCCCAGGGCTCGCGCATCGACGTCAGCGTCTCGGCGCTCGGCGACGCCAAGAGCCTCCTGGGCGGCCAGCTCCTGGTGACGCCGCTGCTCGGCGCCGACGGCGAGGTCTACGCCGTCGCCCAGGGGCAGGTCGCGGTCGCCGGCTTCAGCGCCCGCGGCCAGGGCCAGCAGGTCGTCAAGGGCGTGCCCACCTCCGGCCGGATCGCCAACGGCGCCATCGTCGAGCGCGAGATCGAGTTCGCGCTGGCCGAGCTGCCGGTGATCCGCCTGTCGCTGCGCAACCCGGACTTCACGACCGCGCAGCGCGTCGCCTCCGCCGTCAACGTGGCGCTCGGCGCCGGCGCCGCGCAGGCGACGGACCCGTCCGCGGTGCTGGTCACCGTGCCCGACGGCCGGCGCGGCGACATCGTCGGCCTGATGACCCAGATCGAGCAGCTCCGCGTCACCCCCGACCAGTCGGCCCGGGTGATCATCGACGACGCCTCGGGCGTCATCGTGATGGGCGAGAACGTCCGCATCAGCACGGTCGCGATCGCCCAGGGCAACCTGACGATCCGGATCACCGAGACGCCCCAGGTCTCGCAGCCCGGCCCGTTCAGCGAGGGCGGCGAGACGACGGTGGTGCCGCGCACCGACATCCAGGTCGACGAGCAGTCCGGCAACCGCCTGGCCGTGCTCCCCTCGGGCGTCAGCCTGCAGGAGCTGGTGGAGAGCCTGAACGCGCTCGGCATCGGGCCGCGGGACATGATCACGATCCTGCAGTCGATCAAGGCCGCCGGCGCGCTCCAGGCCGACATCGAGGTGATGTGATGACGACCGTTACCCCCGCCCTGCCCCCTTCCGCCCCGCCGGCGGGCGCGCACCCGGCGCTCATGGGCGGCAACCGCTCGCCGGCCGCGGTCCGGCGCGCGGCCGAGGACTTCGAGGCCCAGTTCCTGTCCCAGATGCTGACGCACGTCTTCGAGCAGATCGAGGTCGACCCGATGTTCGGCGGCGGCGACGCGGAGGAGATGTACCGCTCCCTCCTGGTGGAGCAGTACGGCAAGCAGCTCGTCAAGGCGGGCGGGCTCGGCATCGCGGACGAGGTGCAGAAACAATTGCTGTCGATGCAGGAGATGTGACGCCATGAGCTTCGATATGGACCGCGCGGTGGGACTGGCCATCGACACGATGACGGAGTTCACCACCGTCCTGGAAACCGAGACCGCGGCCGTGCGCGACAGGCGGACCGGCGAGCTGGAGACGCTCGTCCCGCACAAGGAGAAGCTGGCGCACCAGCTCGAGGTCCTTCTGGGCGGCCTGCGCACGGAGAAGGCCCGTCTCGCCGCCCATCTCTCGGCCAGGGCCGGCCTAAAGGAGCGGCTGGTGGCCGTCTGGAACGGGCTCGCCGCCGCCGCCGCCGACAACGCGCAGACGCTCCAGCACGCGCAGCGCCTGACCCAGAGCGTCGTCGACCTCGTCGTCGACGTCGCCCGCCGCCAGCAGCAGGCCGAGAACGGCTACGCCAAGACCGGCTACGGGCGCCGCGGCCAGACCGGCGGGTCGACCCTGCCGAGCCTTTCGGTCGCCCTCAACACCACGCTCTGATACCGGCACTCCGATATATTCCATCCCCGAGAAGACGGCGCGCCCCACCGGCGCGCCGTTCGCGTTTTCCGGCATCGCCGTCACGGGGCGAAAGCTGCCGCGCCACCCCCGCTTCGGCGGGCAGATTTTGCCCCGTCCCGTGGGAAGAAACGGCCGATGCCGAAAAAACGGCGGAAAATCAAGGGGTTGGTGGAGATTTGAAAGTGGCCCACCGCTTGCAGTCGTCTCCCTGCCACTTGCCGCGTGAGGAGCCCGTGGACAGCATTCCGATCTTCCAGATGCCTACGCCCCAGCTCCCCAAGGGCTCGGGCGACACCGGCCAGTCCTCGGGCGCCGCCGGCGCCTTCCTCGCGCTGATCGAGGGCTTCCTCGGTCCGTCCGAACCGGGCCTGCCGACCGCGGGAGAGCCGGCGGCCGATGACGGTTCCGGCAAGGGCACCGACGGGATGGGCGCGCTCGTCCAGCCCGGCCTTCTGCTGGAGACCGCCGGCAGCCCGGCGACGGCCGAACTGGCGGGCGGCCTGGCGCTGCAATGGCAGCAGCCCCTGGCCGAGCCGATGCCGACCGGAGACGGCGAGGGTCTTCCCGGCACCGAGGGCGCCGAGGGTCTTCCCGGCACCGGGGATGCGGAGGACATGGGCGGCGCCGAGGGGCACACCGGGAACGGAGCCTCCGCCGACGCGGGCATGGAGCCATCCTTTCCCATGACCGGCGCACCGCCGCGGACGGACGCGGCCGGCACCGCCGGACCGGCGCCGGCGGCCCAGAACGGGGCTCACGGCGTCGCGCCGGATGCCGGCGTGACGGTCCCCTCGGCGACGGCAGCGGCCGCCGCCGGCACGACGCCGCCGGCAGCGGCCGGCGCCGCGCCCCCGGCAGCGGCCGAGGCCGCGGCCGAGGACGGTTCCGGCGCCGAACCGGCCCGCCCCGCCGGCAACGGCGGCGCCGAGGCCAAGGCCGCGACCCTGCCGCATGGCGGCGACGGAGCCGGCACGGGCGACGGGCGCGGCGACGGCAGGTCCGGAGCGCGCGATGCCGACCGGTCCGGCAACGTGCTGCGCGAGGAAAGCGGCATCGAGGCCGCCCGTTCCGGAACCGGTCCGGATGCCCCGGAAGCGTCGGCGCGGCCGTCACAGGATGCCGCCGCCGGGCCGGCGCTCCGGACCGCGAGCGCGCCGGCGCCGGCCGCCGTCGAGCCGCCGGCCGCACCGGCCGCGCCGGCCGCGCCGGCCGCACCGACGCCGGGCAGCGATGCCGCCGCCGCGGTCGCCCCCGGCGCGATCCGCGCGGCCGGGGAGCCGACCGCCGGCACGTCGTCGTCCGGCTTCGCCCCCTCCGCCGGACACGGCCCGGCGAACCCGCCCCACCCCGCAAGCCAGATGGTGAGCGTGACGCTGTCGCGCATGGCCGACGGACGCGCGGACCGGATGACGATCCAGCTTCGCCCCGCCGAGCTCGGCACCGTCGAGGTCAAGCTCGACTTCCGCAGCGACGGGACCGTCCAGGCCATGATCGTCGCGGACCGGGCGGAGACGCTCGGCCTGCTGCAGCGCGACGCGCCGACGCTGGAGAAGGCGCTCCAGGAGGCCGGCCTGAAGACGGACTCCCAGGGCCTGAGCTTCAGCCTGCGCGACGGCGGCGAGGGCGAGCGGAACTTCGCCGGCTTCCACCAGGCATTCGCCAAGTCGCGCAACCGCGGCGGTGCCGCGGCGGACGACGGCACGCAGACACTGACCCTCACCGCCGGACCGGGTGCCAAGAGCGCCCCCGGCCGCGTCGACATCCGAATCTGAGCCCGAAGGCGAGAGGACCCACCATGAGCAACGTCGCCACCACCGCCGCCCCGGGCACTCAGCCCCAGACGACGAGCCAGACCGCCCGCAACAGGCTGAGCGACACCTACGACAACTTCCTGACCCTGCTGACGACGCAGCTCCAGTACCAGGACCCGATGCAGCCGATGGACTCGGCGCAGTTCACGAACCAGCTCGTCCTCTACAGCCAGGTCGAGCAGCAGATCTCCCAGAACGAAAAGCTGGACACCATGATCCTCCAGCAGGGCGCCTCCCACGCCCTCACCTCGCTCGGCTTCATCGGGCTGGAGGCGGAGATGGACGTCAAAGAGTTCAAGTACGAGGGCGAGCCGCTGTCCTTCAACTACATCCTGCCCGACGACGCGGCCGAAGGGGCCAAACTGCGCATCACCGACGCCACGGGCAAGCTGATCGCCACCGCCGACGCCGAGACCAAGGAAGGCCGGCACGAATTCGTCTGGAACGGCAAGAACAAGGAGGGCGAGACCGTCCGCCCGGGCACCTACAACATCGAGGTCTCGGCCACCGGACTGGACAAGGAGGCACTGAAGGTGCCGACGACCATGTACGGCACGGTCTCGGGGATCGAGGCCGTCGGGGGCGACACGTTCCTGATCATCGGCGACCAGAAGATCCCGGTCTACCAGGTTCGTTCCGCCCGCGAACCGATCGCTGCGAGCGCATCCTGACCAACCGCACCCGCCGGCACGAGGAGCGCCCGGATGCGCTCGCCGGATCTGAAACGAGGAGACTGACATGAGCCTGTTCGGATCATTGTTCACGGGAGTGTCCGCCCTTTCGGCGCAAAGCCAGTCGATGGGCATGATCTCCAACAACATCGCGAACGTGAACACCGTCGGCTACAAGCGCAACGTCGCGAGCTTCTCCGACCTCGTGACGCAGGAGACCCGTTCGACCGCCTACGCGCCCGGCGGCGTGCGCGCGTCGACGCAGACCACGATCAACCAGCAGGGCATCCTGCAGCAGACCAGCTCGAGCACGGATGCCGCCGTGTCGGGAGAAGGCTTCTTCGTCGTGAAGCGGGGGACCACCGGCACGCAGGAGACGCTCTATACCCGCGCGGGCAGCTTCTCGGAGGATGCCCGCGGGTTCCTGCGCAACACCAACGGCTTCTATCTCTACGGCTGGCGCCTCGACGACAACGGCAACCTGCCGCCGGGCAACGCCGACGTCAGCACACTGGAGCCGGTGGACGTCGCCTTCCTGAACGGCATCACCGCGCCGACCTCGGCCGCCGAGGTCACGCTCAACCTGAACGCCAACCAGACCACCGGCGGCACCACCCCCCATTTCAGCCGCGCGATCACGGTCTACGACAGCCTCGGCGGCCCGCAGCAGCTCTACCTGGAGTTCACGAAGACCGCCTCGAACACCTGGGACATGAACGTGCTCGACGCGCCCGGCGGCACGTCGCTGATCGGCGGCGCGACGTCCATCGACTTCGATCCGACCACCGGCGGCGTCGACACGACCGGCCCGTTCGCGGCCCCGCTCGCCTACGACGCCACGACCGGCCAGCTCACCGTCACGACCGGCGGCATCAACTGGGGCAACGGGTCCGACCCGGCCCAGACGATCGCCGTCGACATCTCCAACGTGAGCCAGTTCGCGGCCGACTACAGCGTCGCCTTCGTCGACCAGAACGGCGCGGAGCTGGGCCTGAGGACCGGCGTCAGCATCGACCGGGAAGGCTATGTCGTCGCGTCCTTCAGCAACGGCCTGACCCGCAACCTGTACAAGCTGCCGGTCGCGACCTTCACGAACCCGAACGGGCTCGAAGGGCGCAGCGGCAACGTCTATATCCAGACGCAGGACAGCGGCGACTACAACCTGCGCGAGGCGGGCACCAGCGGCGCCGGCCTGATCTCGCCCTCCTCGCTCGAGAGCTCGAACGTCGACCTGGCCGACGAGTTCTCGCGCATGATCATCACGCAGCGGGCGTATTCCGCAGGCACGAAGGTCATCACGACCTCCGACCAGATGCTGCAGGAACTGCTCCAGCTGCGGTGACGGCGGCACCGGCCGCGATGCCTCGCCTCCCGCCGGGCCGACCGGCGGGAGGCGAGGCGGCGGGCCCGTCATGGAATCCTTGTAATCAGCCTACCGTCCCGACATATTCCTCTCGTCCCGCCCCCTTCGGGGGCAGCGCCGGCCGGGCACCCCGCCGCCGGCCCGGAAGGTCGCAGGTACGGTCGTGTCCCTTAAAATTCGTCTCGCCCCCGACGAGAAGATCGTCATCAACGGCGCCTTGATTCAGGCCGATGGCCGGTGCAGCCTGGTCTTCCTCAACAACTGCTCCTTCCTGACCGAAAAGCACATCATGCTTCCGGCCGAGGCGAACACGCCCGCCCGGCGGATCTATTTCATGATCCAGAACTGCTACATGGCGACCGACATGGAACGGCCGCCCCTGCTCGACGCGCTGAAGCACCTCGTCGAGGACTTCCACGCCGCGACGACGGTCCAGAGCATCAAGGATACGCTCGACCACATCCGCGAGCTGGTCGTCGGCGGCGAGTACTATCCCGCGCTGAAGCTGTCCGAGGTGGTGATGCGCCACGAGGACCGCCATCTCGGCAACGGGAGCTGGACGGAAGGCCGCAAGAAGGCGGAAGCGGCCGAGCGGCGGCGCTGACGGGGCGCCGGCGGAACGAGCCCCGAGGGATATCGGCCGCCCGGACCAGCCGCCCCGATCAGCCGCGGAACGGCGGGATCTCTCCATGGCGGAACGGGATCCAGTCCCGGTGTTCCTGCCGCCACTGCAGCCCGTAGGGCGACTTCAGATAGATCTTCTCCGGGGCGTCGCCGCCTTCGGCGACGGTCCGCTCGACGTCGACGAGCGGATGGGCGGCGAAGAGGTCCCTCCAGTACCGGGCGGGCGTCGGCTCCGCCCCGTCCTTGCCGGCGAAGTCGCGCGCATCGTCGCTCAACTGCCAAGCCTCTTCGACCTGCTCGTAGCTCATCGGGACATCCGGCTGATGGAAGGGGCGCCTGCGCGACGATGATGGGGGCGGCCCGCCGCCACCGTCAAGGAAGGCGCCCCCGGGGATCGGGATCAGGGCTTCCGGGCCAGCACCAGCATGCCTTCTACCGGCATGCCCGCCTGGACGCGGAGCTGCTCGCGCGCCACCGACAGGACCACGAAGCCGGCGGCCTCGAGCGTGGAGCGCACATAGTCGTCGGAATGCGAGAAGCGGCCGGTCGCCAGGACGCCGTAGTCGGCGTCCTCGCTGCGCTCGACCGAGAAGGCGAGGATGCCTCCCGGCTCCAGCTTCGCGTGGATCAGCGCGAACACCATGTCGAGACGGCCGAGATAGCCGAAGACGTCGCCGGCCACGACCGCGTCGTAGAGGCGGTCGTCGCTGCCCAGCGTCTCGGCGACGTCGACGACCTCCACCTGGTCGTAGAGCCCCTTGGAGAGAGCCTGCGCCAGCATGTTGCGCGACAGGTCGGCGCCCTTCAGGTAGTCCGTGAGGTCGCGCAGCATGACGCCCACGAGGCCGGTCCCGCAGCCGAGGTCGAGGACCGCCTTGTAGCGGAACTTGCCGGTCCGCGGATCGAGCATGAGGCGGCGCAGGAGGCCGGGGACGCGGTATTTCAGCTTGTCGACGACGTCCTTGTCGTAATAGGCGGCGTAGTCGTCGAACATGTCCGACACGAAGGCCGAGGGGATCGTCTCGATCTCCTCGCCCTTGAGCAGCGCCAGCATGTGGCGCGAGCGGCGGTTGCCGGGATCGATCTCGATCGCGCGCTCGAACGCCGCGACCGCATCGGCCTTGCGGCCGGGCATGCGGTTCAGCGCCGAGCCCATGTTGTGCCACAGCTCCGTCGTCTCGCGCCGCTCCAGCGCCACCCGGCAGACGTCGATGGCGCGCGCGTGCTGTCCCATCGCGACCAGCGCGTTGGTCAGGTTGATGGTGCCGTCGTGCAGGTCGGGCTCGGCCGCGAGCGCCGTCTCGAACAGCTCGACCGCGGCCGCGTGGTTGCCCTGCCCCATCATGGCCCGGCCGAGATTGACGAACAGCCGCGGCTGCTCCTGCTCGGGGGCGTGCTGGATGGCGTTGACGTGGAACATCACCGCCTGGTCGAACATCTTGAGCTGCTGGAGATGGACCCCGAGCGCGTCGAGATAGGAGGAGCTCTTCGGGCTCAGCATCACCGCCTGGGCGAAGTCCTCGACCGCGGCGCTCAGCATGCCGAGCGCGGCACGGCTGCCGCCGCGCATCGCGAAGGTCTCGGCATCCCGGGGCTCCGCCTCGACCGCGCGGTCGAGCGCGTCCACCGCGCCGTCATGGTCTCCGCGGGTCGCCAGGATGGCGGCGCGCTGCTTGAGGGCGCCCGCCGTCTCGGCCGTTTCGGCGGTCATGGTCGGCGGCAGGGAGGTAGATTGCATCGGTTCTCACCAGACGGATGAAGGGGGCGCCGCGGGGACCGGCCCCTAGACGAAAAGGTTCAACAGGTAGCTCTGCGCCCCGAAGCCCTGCTGCTGGCGCTCCTGGTCGGCCATGATCAGGAAGCGCTGCGTCAGCTTCTCGACAAATTCGGGCTTCTTCAGGTCGTCGAGGCTGAGGCGCCGCTCGATCGCGGCGGCCTGGGCGTCGATGTCCTGGTACGCGAGCTCCTTCGGCAGGCCCAGCGCCTTGGTCACGACCTCGCGGAACTGGGCGTCGCCGAGGATGTCGAAATAGTTCTCGATGCCGCCGGCGTTCTTCTCGAAGTACTTGGCGTAGCTGACTTCCGGCGTGCTGCGACGCAGGTCGTCGTCGTAGCGCATCTTGACGTAGAGGTCCTTGAGCTCGGCGATCGTCTCCGGCTTCTTCAGCGTGGCGACGCCGGTCTCGCCGAGCTCCAGGACGCGCGCGGCGTTCTTGAAGCGCTTGTCGGACAGGCGGTTCATCAGCGCGTCGGGATCGTCCATGCGCTCGGACAGCGCGCGCTTCGCCCGGCCCGAGAACTGGATCTCGGTGCCGAGGTCGACGGCGTGGAGCACGAAGGACATCAGCTTGTAGTCGCCGAACAGGTCGTCGACCGAGTTCACCTTGCCGACGTTCTCGCTGAAATACTCGATGTCGCGCTGGATGTTGGCGTTCTTGGCGAGGGTGTCGGAGGCGCTGTCGCCCTTGGCCTTCTCGAGCTTGTAGACCGTCAGGATCGGAAGCCCGAAACCCGCGAGGCTCGACATGATCAGGCCCTCCCCTGCCCTGGCGCGCGCCGTCTCAGACGGACGTGTTCGCCGGCTTCTGCGCCGCGGCCGCAGCCGCGGACTGCCCGGCATCCGCCGCCGGCGCACCGCCTCCCAGCAGGCCTTCGATGATCTGGGTATTGATGTCGATCAGGAAGTCGACATCGAGATTGCCGGTGATGTTGTCGTCGGTTTCCTTGATCACCGCCTGCCCGATCGAGATCAGCTGGGCGCGCAGCGGCGCGGGAAGCTGGTTCTGATCGTCCTGGAGGAGCTGGATCACCGTCATCCAGAGCAGCCGGTTGTCGGTCGCCGCCCGGACGAGGTCGAGCCCGTCCTTCTTCGTCTTTCCCTGGATCAGGGAGTACGTGACCTGCTTGAACAGGTTCGCCTCCTGAGACCGGAAATCCGTCTTCATCCTGGCGGCCTGACGGTAGGCGTCGATTCCTGAACTCATTCTGCGACCCGGAATAGTCTCGCGTTACGGATTACCGGGGCCCGGAAGCCGCCCGAAGCCGCCACCGCCGCCCTTCCCGGCGAAGACCGGGAAGGGCGGCGCCGGTAGCGGTTACCGGAACAGGCCGAGCAGGGCCTGCGGTGCCTGGTTGGAGATCGACAGCGCCTGCGAGGCGAGCTGCTGCTTGACCTGCAGGGACTGCAGCATCGCGCTCTCCTTCGCCAGATCGGCATCGACGATGGCGCCCATGCCGGTCTTGGTGGCGTCGTTGATCGCCTTGTTGAAGTTGATCTGGTTCGAGATGCGGCGCGCGTCGGCCGCGAGCTGGTTCATGGCCCGGCCGAGGTTGACCTCCGCCGAGTTCAGCGCACCGGTCGAGCCGATCAGGGCCGCCGCCGCGGTGTAGGTGTTGGCGGCGCTGAGCTGGCTGAACACATTCGACATCAGGTTCTGAGAGGAAACCGTGATGTTGCCGCCATCCACGTTCGAGATGAGCGACTGGTTCGCCGTGGTGTTGATCAGAGTGACGTTGTTGTACTTGGCATCCTGGATGAAGTTCAGGATGTCGTTCTTCAGCGTCGCGTACTGGTTCTCATAGTTGGTGCGGTCGGCGTCCGTCAGCGCCTGGTCGGCGAGCTTCGTCAGCACGGCCCGCACGTCGACCAGAGTCTTCGAGATGTTTTCGCCCGCCTTCACCGCGACGTCGATCATGCCCTTGCCGACGGCCAGACGCTCGTTGACCGCGCCGAGAGCGGCCATGTCGCCGCGCAGACCCTGGGCGACCGCGTAGGAAGCGCCGTCGTCATAGGCGTCGGAGACGTTGTAGCCGGTGCTGATGCGCTTGTTCGTCGAGCTCAGCGCGTCGGAAACGCTGTTGAGGTTCTTCAGCGCGACCATGGCGCCGATGTTGGTATTGATCGAGTTCGACATGATGTGGTGCCTCCATTTTGGATTCTAAGCGGGCTTTCTCCCGCAAGGTGCATGCTAGCGACAAAAGCTTAATAGGTGCTTAATTTGGGGCGAATGCGCGCCGTCCGCGCATTCCGCCGGCAGCCGCCAGCCCCCGCGGCGGGGTTTCTCCCCGCCGTTCCCGGTCCCGGATCGGGACGGAAACTCTGTAAAGCCCTCAGACGCCGGGCGGACCGCTCCGCGGTCCTTTGGGCTCGAGCCCGCTCCGCGGTCCTTGGCTTCGCGCCGGTCGGCGCGGGGCCGCTTTGCGGCCCGGACGCTACCGGGTAGAAGATCCGGCCTTCGGCGCGGCGTCATCACACGCCCTCCGCCGCGGCCAGCATGGCCCTCACGAAGGACCGCGCGTTGTGGCGGTCGCGGCAGACCGGGGCGGCGGCGAAGGCGGCGGCGGCGTAGCCGCGCCATCCCTCCACCAGCCGCCCGAGCCCGTCCTGGACCGCCTCGGGCGTGAACGCGTCGGCGACGACCCCGACCTGGCCGAAG
>NZ_DASYHS010000017.1:0-34633 GCF_035998295.1 Arenibaculum sp.
CGCCCATGCCGGGCTCGGCCAGCAGCGTCTCGCCCGCGGCCGGGTCGGCGTAGCCGATCATGCGCGCCGCGGTGGCGGGAGTGGCGCCGTTGGCGACCAGGCGGCAGAACAGTTCCTGGCGGGGGTCGAGCGTCACGGGCCTGCTCCTTCCGGTCGAGGAAAGGCAGTATGGAACAAAGCACGAACTCGGTCAAGCTTGTTCCGAAAGTGGTACCCCGGTTGCGAGCAACCGTTGCGTCAAAAGCCGGAATGGTCTGTAATTGCCGTACCTTCACGCATTCTTTTTTTGCGCGTTCGACCGGCACGCAGCGAGCAGGCCTGACCTTGTCCGAGCCCACACCCGAGACCGCCCCGCCGAAAGCATACTACGAACTGCATACGTATCACGGCACGTACTGGTTGTGCGCGCGGCGGTTCCGCACCGGACGCGAGGCCATGACCGCCGCCGAACAGGCGGCGGCGGACAAGATCGGCCAGGCCGTGCGGATCGCGCGCTGCATCGAGCATCCCGGCTACGGGCATGTCGGCCGCACGATCGTCTACCGCGCGGTCGAGGGCGAGACGGTCGTCGACCCGTCGGCATCCCTGCTCCTCCCGGAGGTGCCGGAGACCTGCGCGACGCCGGCCGACCTGCGCGCCGACCGCGGCCGCGAGGCGGTGATCGGCGTCCTGGGACGCTGGCTGGAGGAGAACCACGCGACCGCGGTCGAGCTGCTGCATTCCGAGGCGCTGGCGGTCAAGCTGAACAACGCCGGCACCACCCTGCAGGGCGCGCTCCAGAAGGTCGCGGTCGCCCAGGCGTCCGGAACGGACGTCCCGGTCCAGAAGCGGTACCGGGAGCTGGTGACCCTGGCCGACGCCGTGATCTCGGAGCTGCACGGCGAGTCGCGGCGCAACCCCGCCCGCGCGCTTGGTCCCGGCGAGTACGGGCGCTGGTGCGCGGCGCTGGCGGAGGGGGCCGGAGGCGAGGCCCTGCGGATCGCGCAGTACCGGGCGCTCGCCGCTTCGCTGGCGGACTGCAAGACCTGGCTCGCGAAGCTCGACCGGCTGGGCGCGCTGGCCGAGGACGACCTGCCGCTGCGGGACGTCGTGCCGCTGGACGCGATCGCGGCCGAGATCGCCACCATGCCCGGCGCGGCACTCGAACTCGCCGGCCCCGGAGCCGACCGCCTCGCCGCCATCGGCGCGCTGATCCGGCTGCATGCCGGCCAGGTGGAGCTTCCCCACGCGCCCGGGCTGGCCGGCATCGACGCGCTGAACCGGCTGATCCGGGCGGGGCGGTGCCCGCGCCTGCGCAGCGCGGTGCAGAAGCGCCTGCTGGTCGAGCTGGGGGGCACGGTCCCGCTGCAGTCCAGCGCGGCGCTGTGGAACCTCGCCCAGGCGCTGCACATGCTGCGCGACCGCATGGTCGAGGCCCCGCCGCTCGGCGACGACCAGGAACTGCGCGACGCGCTGGAGCTGCGGGCCCTGCGCGGGATCTCGCCCGAGAACGTGGCCGAGGTGCTGTCCAAGGCGGGGCGGTCGCCCTCGGACCGCCTGCGCGTGCTCGTCCGTCTCGCCGACCTGATGCCCTACGCGAGCAGCAAGGCGCGCATCCTGGAATTCGCGGTCGGGACGTTCTCGACCGAGGACCTCGTGCGCGAGGCGACCGGCCCGAAGGGCGACCGGGCGGCGGCGATCCCGAAGCTGGTCGAGCTGCACCGGATGGTCACCGGAGCGGAGATCGACGCGGAGGCGAAAGCCCGGCTGTGCGGGGAGCTGGACGGCATGCTCGGCGACCTGATCCGCGTCGACGTGCTGGGCGCGCAGGGCCGTTCCTTCTTCGACCGCGTGATGCAGCTGATCCGCCTGTGCAGCGCGTGCCCGCTGCCCGAGGGCAAGGCGCGCCGCCTCGCGACCGAGGCCGTCGGCCGCGCGGTCGCGAGCCAGGAGTTCCTGACGCCGTTCCTGAAGCGCTTCTCGACCGACAGCGAGAAGAAGCAGGCGCTGACCCAGCTCCGCGACGTCCTGGTCGCCGCCGGCCTCGGCCGCAGCGCGGCTCCCACCGAAGCCGGCGGTTGAAGAGACCCCTTTCAACGCTCTTGACACTGGTTGTGGGATAGATATCCTATCTACGTCGCAAACAAGGACGTGGAGCCCAGGCCATGGCGTTCACCCCGGTCCCCATCCAACCTCTCCGGGTCAAGACGGCGCCCGAGCCGGTCCCGATCGTCGGCGAGGGCACGCTGGCGCCCCGGCGCGAGGCGTTCTGCCGCCACGTCGCGTCGGGCGCTCCCCCGACGGCCGCCGCCCGCCTGGCCGGCTTCCCGTGGATGACGGCGAAGTCCTGCGCGCGCGCCCTGCTGGCCGAGCCGGACGTCGCGGCGCGGGTGTGCGAGATCGCGGTCGCCTGCCGCACCCGGCGCCAGGACCTGCGCAGCCGGCTGCTGTCGCGCCTGCTGCGCGTCCTCGACGTGGCGCTGGCCGCCGGCGACCGCACCGACGCGCTGCGCGCGCTGCGCATCGCCCAGGGCTTCGAGGGCGAGCCGGCCGACCCGCTTGCCGGCCTGCTCGCCGACGACGTCGAAGAGGTGGCGCCGGCGGACCCGGCCGACCTCGTGGAGGACGGCCCGCCGCCGGCGATGCCGCCGCTGCCGCTGGCCCATGCGCCGCTGCAAGGACCGATGGACTCGCCCGAGACCCTGGAGGGGATCAGCGACCTGCTGCGGGACGCCGAGACCTGGCTGCCGTCGATCACGCGCTGCCGCAAGGCGGCCGACGCGGTGTTCAGGCTGATGGAGGACCACAACGGCCATCTGCCCGACGACTACGACGTCCGCAACTACCCCTGGGGCCTCGGCGACTACTACCGCGACGAGCTGATCGAAAGCCGCCGCGCCCGCGGCCTCGACCCCATCGACGGCCGCCCGCTGCGCACGCCGAAGCAGTAGGCCCGGGGGTCACCGGAAATTCCGGCCGTCCGGGAATATCTTGCGCTTTTCCGGGCGTTCTTCCGGGCCGGTCCCGGGCTGGCCCGGCGGGGGGCGGTACCAGGCGCCGGTCAGCTCGGCAAGGCGCGGGGTCAGGTCGAACAGGCGCTCGGCCCTGAGGTGGATCACCTCGTCCTGCCTCTGCACGCGGCCGGTCGCGGCCAGCAGGCGGGCGGTCAAGATCTCGCGGCGGAAGCGCTCGAACACGTCGGGCATCACGACCAGGTTGGCGATGCCGGTCTCGTCCTCCAGCGTCACGAAGACGACGTCGGTGCTGCCGGGGCGCTGGCGCACCAGCACCAGCCCGGCGACCGTCAGGCGCGTGCCGTCCCGCGCCTCCTTCAGCCGGTCGGTCGCCTGGATGCGCGCCGCGGCCAGCCCGTCGCGCAGCAGCGCCAGCGGGTGGCTCTTCAGCGACAGGCTGAGGCTCGCATAGTCCTCGACGACGTGCTCGCCCAGCGGCATCTCCGGCAGCGGTGCCGCCGGCTCGGCCCGGCGCGCGCCGTCGGGCAGGCGGGCGAACAGCGGCAGCGGCGCCTCGCCCAGCGCCTTGACCGCCCACAGGGCCGCGCGCCGGTCGAGGTCCAGGGACCGGAACGCGTCCGCCCCGGCCAGCCGCTCCAGGGTCGCGGCGGGAAGGCCGGCGCGCCGCCGCAGATCCGCCGCGTCGGCGAAGTCCCCACCCTCCCCGCGCGCGCGGACCAGGGCGTCGGTCTCGTCCCGGCGCATGCCCTTGACCAGCCGCAGGCCCAGGCGCAGCGCCCGGTAGCGGCCCTCACCCACCCCTCTGCCCTGTCCCCTGGCCTGCCCCCTGGCCTCCCCCGCCTCCAGCGCGCTGTCCCAGCCGGAGCGGTTGACGTCGGGCGGCAGCACCTCGACGCCGTGGTCGCGCGCGTCGCGCACGATCTGGGCCGGGGCGTAGAAGCCCATGGGCTGGCTGTTGAGCAGCGCGCAGGCGAAGACGTCGGGGTAGTGGCACTTGACCCAGGCCGAGACGTAGACCAGCAGCGCGAAGCTCGCGGCGTGGCTCTCGGGAAAGCCGTAGTCGCCGAACCCCTCGATCTGGCGGAAGCAGCGCTCGGCGAAGGCGCGGTCGTAGCCGTTGGCGACCATGCCCTCGATCAGCTTCTCCCCGAAGGCGTGGATCGTGCCGGACTTGCGGAAGGTCGCCATGGCGCGGCGGAGCTGGTCGGCCTCGGACGGGGTGAAGCCGGCGGCGACGATCGCGATCTTCATCGCCTGTTCCTGGAACAGCGGCACGCCCAGCGTCTTGCCCAGCACCTCGCGCAGGGCCTCGGACGGGTAGTCGACCTTCTCGCGGCCCTGGCGGCGGCGCAGATAGGGATGGACCATGTCGCCCTGGATCGGCCCCGGGCGCACGATCGCGACCTGGATCACGAGGTCGTAGAAGGTGCGCGGGCGCAGCCGCGGCAGCATGCTCATCTGCGCCCGGCTCTCGACCTGGAACACGCCCAGGCTGTCGGCCCGGCACAGCATGTCGTAGACCGCCCCGTCGTCCTGCGGCACCGAGGCGAGGTCGTGGGAGACGCCGTAGTGGTGGCGCAGCAGGTCGAAGGCGCGGTGCATGCAGCTCAGCATGCCGAGCGCCAGCACGTCGACCTTCAGGATGCCGAGCGCCTCGATGTCGTCCTTGTCCCATTCGATCGTCGTGCGGTCGGGCATCGCGGCGTTCACGATCGGCGACAGCTCCGACAGCAGGCCGCGCGTGATCACGAAGCCGCCGACATGCTGGGAGAGGTGGCGCGGGAAGCCGATCAGCTCGCGCGACAGCTCGATCGCCATGGCGACGGTCGGGTCGGCGGGGTCGATGCCGTGCGCGCGCGCGCGCGCCGGGTCGATGCCCTCGCGCCCCCAGCCCCACACCGAGCCGGCGAGCCGGGCGGCCGTGTCCTCGCCGAGGCCGAGCGCCTTGCCGACCTCGCGCACCGCGCCGCGGGCCCGGTAGCGGATCACGGTGGCGGCGATGCCCGCGCGCTCGCGCCCGTACTTGGCGTAGACGTACTGGATCACCTCCTCGCGCCGCTCGTGCTCGAAGTCGACGTCGATGTCCGGCGGCTCGTCGCGGGCATCGGAGATGAAGCGCTCGAACAGCAGGCCGGTGTGCACGGGGTCGATCGCGGTGATGCCGAGGCAGTAGCACACCGCCGAGTTGGCGGCCGAGCCGCGGCCCTGGCACAGGATGCCGTTCGCGCGGGCGTAGCGGACGACGTCGTGGACGGTCAGGAAGAAGGGCGCGTAGCCGAGCCGCGCGATCAGCGCCAGCTCGTGCGCGATCTGCCGGCGGACGTCGTCCGGCACGCCCCCGGGGTAGCGCCCGGAAGCGCCCTCCAGGGTCAGGTGCTCCAGCTCCTCCTGCGGGCTGCGGCCCGCGGTCGTGATCTCGTCGGGGTATTCGTAGCGCAGCTCGTCGAGCGAGAAGGTGCAGGCGGCCGCGATCTCGGCGGTCCGCGCGACCGCGTCGGGATGGTTGCGGAACAGGCGCGCCATCTCGTCCGGGGCCTTCAGGTGCCGCTCGGCGTTGGCGGCGAGGCGCCAGCCCGCCTCGTGGACGGTGCAGTGCTCGCGGATGCAGGTCAGCACGTCCTGGAGCACGCGGCGGCCGGGGGTGTGGTAGTGGACGTCGTTGGTCGCGACCAGCGGCACGCGCAGTTCCGCCCCCAGCCCGGCGAGCCGGGCGAGGCGCCGGGCGTCGTCGCCGCGGTAGCGGTGGGTCGCGGCGAGGTGGAGGCGCCGGCCGAACGCCCGGCGGTAGTCCGCGAGCGCCTCGGCGAAGGCGGTATCGGGGTGATCGGGGGGTATGGCGGCGAGCAGCATCCCCTCGGCATGGTCGGGCAGGTCGGCCCGGAACAGCCGGCACTGGCCCTTGGCCGCGCGCCGGTTGCCGAGCGTCAGCAGGCGCGACAGCCGGGCATAGGCGGCGCGCCCGGTCGGCCAGGCGAGCAGGCTCGGCCCGTCGACGAGGTCGAGGCGGCAGCCGACCACGAGGCGGATCCCCGCCCCGCGCGCCGCCAGATGCGCCCGCACGACCCCGGCCAGCGTGTTGCGGTCGGTCACGGCGATCGCCCGGTGCCCGAGGGCCGCGGCGGTCAGGGCCAGCTCCTCCGCGTGCGAGGCGCCGCGCAGGAAGCTGAAATTGGTGGTCACCTGGAGCTCGGCGTAGCCGGTCACGGGCCACCTGCCCGCCGGACCGCCAGGAGGACGCCGTCGAGGTTGGAGAGGATGTCGGGATTGGAGAAGCGGAGCACGAGCCAGCCGCAGCCTTCGATGAAGGCGGTACGCGCCGCGTCGCCTTCCGGGGTGTGCTGGCCGCCGTCGGCCTCGACCACGAGCATGCGCTCGAGGCAGGCGAAGTCGGCCACGTAAGGGCCGATCGGGTACTGACGCCGGAACTTGAGCCCGTCGAGCTGCCGGGCACGCAGGGCGCGCCAAAGGCGCTTCTCCGCCTCGGTCGCGTCCCGGCGCAGGCGCCGGGCGACCCGGGTGCTTCCCGGGGTCACCATAACCCCTCACCCTCCCGGCCTTCGGCCGGGCCCCTCCCTCTCCCTATGGGAGAGGGAAAGAACGGCCCCTCTCCCATAGGGAGAGGGAGGGGCCCACCGCGCCAGCGGTGGGAGGGTGAGGGGAACAGGATCTCCATTATCCGAACATTCCGTGCAGGAACCATCTCGGCGTGCGGCCGGGCTGGTAGAGGCCGGCGCGGTAGACCCAGTAGCGGCAGCCGTCCTCGTCCTCGACGCGGTAGTAGTCGCGGGGCTCGCACAGCTCGCGCCACCATTCCGGCTCGATCCGCTCGGGGCCGTCGGCGCGGCGGATGCGGTGCAGGCGGTCGCGCCAGCGGAACATCACCGGCGGGTCGTCGGGCACCGGGGCCATCACCTCGATCGGCTCCGCGCGGGGCAGCAGGCGCAGCGGGCGCGGCCGGTCGGCGGGCCAGGAGGCCAGTCCAGCAGCGGACAATGCGGGCACCGGCTCGGCCATGCGCTCCGGCCACCAGCTCTCGCGCGGGGCCAGGCGCAGCACGTTGTCGAGGCCGAGCCGGCTGCCGAGGCGGTCGACCAGCTCCGCCAGGTCGGGCGGCACCCCTTCCCGGCCGTCGAAGGCGAGCTGCGCAGCACCCAGCGGCTCGGCCGCGGCGAGCAGGGTCATCACCTCGATCCCCGGGCCGGGATCGAGGTGCCCGAGCCGCTCCGCGAACAGGCGGACGAGATGGCGGGGATCGCGCGACGGCCGGCTCGTGCCGACCTCCGCCCGCTCGACCCGGCCGTCGGTGCGGAAGCCGGCGAGCTCGAGCCGCCGCGCGCCGCGCCCCGTCCGCTCCAGCCCCGCGCACAAATCCCCGGCCAGGCGGCGCAGCGCCGCCTCGATCGAGGCCGGGGCGGAGATCGGCTCGGCGAAGGCGAGGCGCGCGGAATGCGGCGGCACCGGGCGGCGCGGCGAGACCGGTTCCGCCACCAGCCCGAGCGCCTGGTCGAGCCGGCGGACCACCGCGCTGCCGAGACGCGACGCGAGCCCCGAGCGCGGCATCGCGTAGAGATCGCCGATGCGGTGCAGCCCGAACCGGCCCAGGGCCGACACCGTCTCCCCGGGCAGGCGCAACGCCGCGGCCGGCAGCGCCGCCAGCGCCGCGCGCGCGCCGCCGGGCGGCGCGATCTCCCCAAATCCAGCCCCGTACCGGGCCAGGGCGGCGGCGGCGGCGGGCGTGTCGGCGATGGCCGGCCGGCAATCGTAGCCGAAGCGATGGAGCCGGCCGGCGAGGTCGCGCAGCAGCCCCGCCTCGCCGCCGAACAGATGGGCGCAGCCCGTGACGTCGAGCAGCAGCCCGTCGGCCCCGTCCAGGCCGACCCAGGGCGTGTAGCGCCCGCACCAGTCCGCGATCCCGTCGAGCGCCCGGGCATCGGCCGCCGGGTCCGCCTCGACCGCCAGCAGGCCCGGCTCGACCGCGCGCGCGTCGGCGAGCGCCATGCCCGGCACGATCCCGGCCTCCTCGGCCAGTCCGTCCACCCCGACCACGACCGCCCGCCCCTGCCCGCCGGCGACGACCGCGAACGGCCGGGCCGCCATGCCCGGCTGCCGCCGCGCCAGCCGGTCGGCCGACAGCCTCGGCAACCATAGCGACAGGATGCGCCGCGCCATGCCCCACCTCGCCCCCGGAACACCCTCGATAAGAACATACCAAGAACACACGGAGCGGGCTCCGGTGTCAAGAGGGTCAGGGCGAGAAGGTGGTAGACCGGAACGGCTGCCCGAAGCGCAGCGAGACCGCGAGGCCGGGTTCGTTGTCGTCCAGCACCAGCTCCGCGCCGTGGAGCCGGGCGACGGCGTCGACCATGGAGAGGCCGAGGCCGTTGCCGGGCGTGCTGCGGCTGCGCTCCAGGCGGACGAACCGGTGCAGCACCCGCCCGCGCTCGTCGGCGGGGATGCCGGGGCCGCTGTCGGCGACGGCCAGCTCGGCCGAGCCGGGGGCGGCGCCCGGGCGCACCGACACCGCGATCCGGCCGCCGGCGGGCGTGTACTTGACGGCGTTGTCCAGCAGGTTGGCCACCGCCTGGGCCAGGAGGTGGCGGTGCCCCCTGATCGGCGCGTCGTGCAGGTCCGCGCCGAGCGCCACTCCCTTCTCCTCGGCGACCGGCTCGTACAGCTCGACCATCTCGCGCACGAGCCCGGCGAGGTCGAGCTGCGAGAAGGCCGCCTGCTGGTGGCCGGCCTCGGCCTCGGCGATGCTGAGCAGGGCCTGGAAGGTCGCGAGCAGCCGGTCCGCCTCGCCGAGGGCATCCTGGAGGGCCGAGCGCGCGGCGTCCTGGCCGCGCGTCTCCAGCAGCGCCAGCTCCATGCGCGAGCGCAGCCGGGTCAGCGGCGTGCGCAGGTCGTGGGCGACGCTCTCGGCGACGTGCCGCATCTCCTGCATCAGCCGTTCGATCCGGTCGAGCATGGCGTTGAGGTTGCGCGCCAGCTCGTCCAGCTCGTCGCCGCCGGCCGAGACGACGATGCGCTGGTGCAGCTCGCCGGTCATGATCTTGCGGGTCGTGCGGTTGATGGCGTCGACCCGGCGCATCACGTCGCGGCTGATCAGGACCCCGCCGACCGTGCCCAGCCCGATCGTCAGCACGACCGCCCAGGCCAGCGAGAAGACGAGCCGGTCCTGGAACTCGCCGCGCTCGCGCAGGTCGCGGCCGACCAGGAGGCGGAACCCGCCCGGCAGGACGAAGACGCGGGCGCGCGCGCCGTGGATCTCGCCGTTCCCGGCGGCCGGCGCGTCGGCCAGCACGAACTCGATCCAGCCGCCGTCCTCCGGCTCCACCTCGGGCCAGTGCGACAGGTTGCCGGCGATCGGGTTCAGGCGGGGATCGGTGAACAGGTAGAGGGCGTTGGTGCGCGGCTGGCGGCTGCGCTGCTCGATCACCTCAGCGAGGCCGCGCAGGCCGCGCTGGCGGTACTGCTCGCGCAGCCCTTCCAGCTCGGCGGCGATGGTCTCGCCGGCCTGGCGGTCGAGGAAGCCGGCGGTCGTGTAGTAGATCGCGCCGAGGATGATCAGGACCGAGGCGGTGAACAGCCAGATATAGACGAGGGCGACCCGGAAGGTCGTCGTGCGCAAGAGCCGGGTATCAAGCACGAAGGCTGTACCCGACGCCGCGCACGGTGTGGATCATCGGCGTCGGGAAGTCGCGGTCGATCTTCTGGCGCAGGCGCGCCACGTGGACGTCGATGACGTTGGTCTGGGGGTCGAAATGATAGTCCCAGACGTTCTCCAGCAGCATGGTCCGGGTCACCACGCTGCCGGCATGCCGCATCAGGTATTCCAGCAGCCTGAACTCGCGCGGCAGCAGCTCGATCGGGCGGCCGGCGCGCCGGACCGTGCGGGCCAGCAGGTCCATCTCGAGGTCGCCGGCCTCCAGCCGGGTCCGGACCGAGGGCTCGGCCGCCCGGCGGCGGCCCAGCGCCTCGACCCGGGCCAGCAGCTCGGAGAAGGCGTAGGGCTTCGTAAGGTAGTCGTCGCCGCCGGCGCGCAGTCCCTGCACGCGGTCGTCGACGCTGCCGAGCGCGCTGAGGATCAGCGCCGGCGTCTGGTTGCCGGTCGCCCGCAGCACGCCGACCAGCGACAGCCCGTCGCGGCCGGGCAGCATGCGGTCGACGACCAGGACGTCGTAGTTCTCGGCACCCGCCATGAACAACCCGTCCTTGCCGTCGGCCGCATGGTCGACGACGTGCCCGCTCTCGGTCAGGCCCTTGACCAGGAAGGCGGCGGCCTGGGCATCGTCCTCTATGACGAGCACCCTCATGGGAAGAACATCCTCATGACCGCCGTATCTGGTGTCAGGCCCGGGTGATTTCGAGGGCCACGAACTGCTCGGTCCCGCCGCGGTGCAGGCGCACCAGCAGGGACTTGCGGCCGGCCTTCTCGGCTTCCTCGACCTTCGCCGCCACCTCGGCCGGGCTGGAGACCGGGTCGCGGCCGACCGAGGTGATGACGTCGCCGGGGCGGACCTTTTCGGCGTTGGCGCCCTCGCCGGCACCGACCACGACCACGCCGCTGACGTCCTCGCCCAGGCCGAGGCGCTGGCGCATCTGCTCGTCGAGGGCGGAGAGCTGGAGGCCGAGGGCCGCCTTGTCGGACGGGGCCTCGCCCGCGGACGCGACCTTCACCGGGTCGCCGGGCATCGTGCCGACCGCGAGGTCGACGGTCTCGGTCTCGCCCTGGCGGTAGAGGCCGAGCTCGACCGTGCCGCCGGGCTTGGTCGCGGCCACGGCGCGGGTGACGTCGCGCAGGTCCTTCACCGGCTTGCCGGCGACCGAGACGATCACGTCGCCGGGCTGGAGGTCGGCACGGTCGGCAGGGCCGTCATCGACCACGTCGGCGACCAGCGCGCCTTCCAGGTCCCCGGCGCCCAGGCTCTCGGCGATCTCGGGCGTCACCGGCTGGATCTGCACGCCGATCCAGCCGCGCTCGACCGAGCCGGTCTCGCGGAGCTGGGCGATCACGGGCATGGCGAGGTTGGCTGGGATCGCGAAGCCGATGCCGACCGAGCCGCCCGAGGGCGAGAAGATCGCCGTGTTGATGCCGACCACCTTGCCGCTCATGTCGAAGGTCGGCCCGCCGGAATTGCCGCGGTTGATGGCGGCGTCGATCTGCAGGAAGTCGTCGTAGGGGCCGGCGTTGATGTCGCGCGAACGCGCCGACAGGATGCCCGCGGTCACCGTGCCGCCGAGGCCGAACGGGTTGCCGATCGCCACCACCACGTCGCCGACCCGGGTCGCGTCGCTGTCGGCGAACTCGACATGGGGCAGCGGCTTCTCGGGCTCGACCTTCAGCAGGGCGACGTCGGTCTTCGGGTCGGTGCCGATCAGCTTGGCCGGCAGGGTGGTGCCGTCCGACAGGGTGATCTCGATCCCACCGGCGCCGTCGATCACGTGGTTGTTGGTGACGACGTAGCCGGAGGGATCGATGACGAAGCCGGAGCCCTGGGCGACGCCCTCGCGGCCGGGCATCTCGGGCCCGTGCGGCGTCGGCGCGCCGAAGCGGCGGAAGAATTCCTCGTAGGGCGCGCCGGAGGGGGCGGCGACCTCGGGACCGGCCTTGCGCACGGTGGAGACGTTGACGACGGCGGGCATCACCGCCTCGACCAGGTCCGCGAAGGAACCGTGCTGCTCCAGCAGGGCCGGCGGGACGGCGGCGGTGGCCGCGGGCGGGACCGTGGCGGCCCCGAACGAAGCCAGCATGCCCGCGCACAGAACCAGGGCGGTGGTGCGGCGCACCGCGACGGCGGTGCGCTGCACGGGGGCGGTGGTGCGGCGCAGGCGGCTGGCGAACGGGCTGTTTCTCATGGCGTTGCTTCCGGTCGGATGGGAAATGCTGACCCGGAAGATGGGGCCGGCCGGATTACGGCGCCCTTACGGGAACATTAAATTCCTGAAAGGTTGGAATGGTCCCGCCGCCCCCCATCTGGAAAGGCATGGACTACGCCGCAGCAGCGCTCCTGCTCGTCCTGGCCGCCGGGGACGGGATCTCGCGCCCCTATCTCGACCCGCCGCGCGAGCCCCTCTCGCCGGTGGAGCGGGGCCGGATCGAGCTGCAGCGCGACCTGCTGGACGGCGCCGAGCGCCTGTTCGAGCGCCGCCGCGCGCTCGGCATCCTCGACCCCTTCGACGAACGCGAGCGCCTCCAGCTCGGCGCCGAGCGCGACCGGCTGGAACGCGCCCTGCGCGAGCGGCGCTGAGGGCCGCATGGCCGGCTTGTACTCCTCGGGGGTACATGACAGAGTCACTCTATCGCTTCCGAGGCGGGCATGACGATCACATTGCGACGCGACATCGAGAGGCTGGCCCGTCAACGTGCCGCCGACCGTGGCTTCTCCGACGTGTCGGACTATCTGGCACAGCTGATCGCGGCAGACGGCGACGATCTTGCGCTCGAAGCCGAACTGCTCCCGGCGCTCGATGAAAGCAATGACTCGGATATCAACATTCAGGAACTGAGGGCTGGCGGACGGGCCCTGCGCGAGCGGCGCTGAGGGCCGGGCCCTCACCCTCCCACCGCTACGCGGCGGGCCCCTCCCTCTCCCGTTGCACGGGAGAGGGGAATTTCGGGTTCGGCGCGCAGGCCGTCCGGGTGCCATTCCATCGTCCACTCGCCGGGCCGGCCGCCGCGGCAGCGCAGCAGGCGGGCGCGCCAGCGCGGCCTACCCATGCCCGGCTCGCCCGGCGACGGCAGGCTCGGCGCCGGGGCCAGCGTCCAGCGGGTGGCGGCGGAGGTGGCGCCGGCCTTCCTGTCGGGCAGGTCGCGACGCAGCACGAACCCCGTCGCCCCGCCCGCCTCGGCGGCGAGCTGCAGGCGCCGGCCGGCGGTCGGATCGAGCCCCGGCACCTCCCCCAGGACCGCGCCGATGCCGCGGCAGCGCAGCACCTCCTCCATCGCCCACAGGATGTCGGCGCCGCGGACGGCGCGCACCACGATCAGCCGCTCCGGGCCGAGGCCGTAGGCGGCGAGCCCCGGGGCGTGGAGGTCGAGGCCGCGGCCGATCCACACCGCCGGACCGTGCCGCTCGGCGATGCGGCCGAGCAGCGCCGCCGCGAAGCCGGTCGCCGCGCCGCCGCCAGGATCGCCCTCGCCCGCCAGCTCGTGCAGGCAGCCGAGCGGCAGGCCGCCGGGCAACGCCGCATCGAGCGCGGGGCCGAGCGGCAGCACCCGGCCGTCCTCGCCGCCGATACCCTCGATCCGCCGGATCCGGCTGCGCAGATCCGCCAGCAGGCCTGCCTTGGCCGTGGACATGTCGAACCCCCCGGCTTCGCGCGAACGTGTTCTCTTTTCGTTCTAGCTGGCGGAGGCCTGTTCGTCAAGCCCGGCCCGGAACGGTGCCGGCGCGAATATCTTCCGGCTTCAGCCCGGAGTGCGGACCAAGCGGCGGCGGCGCGGCTCGACGGGAGGGGCGCGGACCAGGCGCACCTCCTTGTTGAAGTTCATCGTGATCATCAGGGTCGCGGCCCCCTTGATGACGTAGAGGACCTTCTCCGACTCCGCGGGCAGCGGCACGCGCCGCCCCATGCAATAGGAGATCAGCGCCGCCGCGACCTCGCTCTCCGGCAGGGTGAACTCCTCCGTGCGGCCGTGGTCGTTGACGACCTCCAGGACCGTCGTCACCGTATCCTCGACCGAGAAGCGGACCGCCTGCACGGTGCCCGGCGGCAGCGGCTCGCCCCGCTTGCGCTTGCGGTCGATGATGGCGCTGACGAGCTCGCGCTCGGAGAAGACGATGCAGCGCAGTTCCTTCATGCCCAACCAGCCCCCTGTACGGACGGAGCGGAGAATACAGCCGGCGCAGCACCTGTGGCGGAAATTTTTCGCGCCGCCGGCCGGGACCGCGCGTCCCGGCATTCCCGCCAGGAACGCCGGCCAGGAACGAACGCCGCCAGCCCGTGTTTCACCTGCCACGACCAGAGGAAACCATTACGAAAGCCCGGCCCGATGGACCTCGTCCGCATTCTCCTGGCGATCCTGCTGCCGCCCCTGGGGGTCTTCCTGCAGGTCGGCATCGGCCTGCATTTCTGGGTCAACATCCTGCTGACCCTGCTGGGCTACATCCCCGGCATCATCCATGCGATCTACGTCATCATCAAGAAATAGGCCCGGCGTGGATCGCGACAGTGCGAGCCCGGCCACCCATTACGAGCGGCTCCTCCAGCTACAGCGCATGGCCGACCTGCTCGACAGCCGCTGGCGCATCCCGGGCACGCGCTGGCGCTTCGGCCTGGATGGGGTCGCCAGCGTCGTGCCGGTCGTCGGCGACACGCTGACGGCCGGCTTCTCCGCCTACATCATCTGGCAAGCGGCCTCGTTCGGCGTGCCCAAATGGCTGCTCGGGCGCATGATCGCCAATGCCGGCCTCGACTGGGCCGTCGGCTCGATCCCCGTGCTCGGAACCGTGTTCGACGTCGCCTTCAAGGCCAACCGCCGCAACCTCGCCCTGCTGACCCGGCACCTGGAACAGCGCTACACGCGCTGACGGAGGGGCGTGAGGGTGGAAAAAATCCGCCGATCGGATACAAATCGCCGATCGCCGGAAACGGCACGGCAGGGGTGCCCCATGATCACGCTCTACACCAGCGCGACGCCCAACGGTCACAAGGCGTCAGTGATGCTCGAGGAACTCGGGCTCGACTACGAGGTCCGCACGATCAGCGTCGCCGAGGGCCAGAACCTGACGCCGCACTACCTGGAGATCAGCCCCGCCGGCAAGATACCGGCGCTGGTCGAGACCGGCGCCGACGGCACGGAGCGCCGCATCTTCGGCTCGGCCGCGATCCTCCAGCATCTCGCCGAGGCCCATGGGCGCCTGCTGCCGACCGACCCCGCGCAGCGCGCCGAGGCGCTGAGCTGGCTGTCGGTCGCCACCAGCGACCTGGGGCCGGCGGCGGTCAGCCTGTACCGCTTCGCGGTGCTGGCGCCCGAGAAGCTCCCCTACGCGATCGATCTCTTCAAGCGCGAGACCGAGCGGTGCTGGCGCGCGATCGAGACGCGCCTCGCGACCAGCCCCCACCTGGCCGGGCCCGACTACTCGATCGCGGACATCGCGGCGTTCCCCTTCGCCGCGGCGGCGGCCAGGGCACGGCCGGCCTTTCTCGACGCCTGGCCGAACGTCAAGCGCTGGCACGACACGATCGCGGCACGCCCGGCGGTCCAGCGCGGCATGGCCGTGCCGGGCTGAGCATCGGGCGGTATATAGTAGCCCTCATACGCCGGGCGGCCCGCTCCGCGGGCCTGGGCTTCGCGCCTGACGGCGCGGGGCCGCCTTGCGGCCCTCGCCGAAGGTCGGACCTTCGACGCGGCGACATCACTCCCGGCGGATATCCGCCGGGAGCCCCATGAACGTGAGTTCGCGGCGCGCGTATTCGGCGTCGCCCACCCGCGTCACCATGATGACGTCGCACAGGCCGACCTTGATCGCGGCGGCCCGGTTCGATGCCGGAACGATCATGCTGTTGCCGAACACCGACCGGCCCAGGATCACGTTCTCGCCGCTGACGCAGGCGGTGTAGCGCGGGTAGTCGGTCGGGCTCAACCGATCCGGGGGCGCAACGACGAACACTCCCGCGGCGTCGGCCCCGGCGGCCGGCGGCGGAGCCACGGCCCTGCGCTGCGCCGTTTCCCGCTGGGTCTCCCGCTGGGGCGCCAGGCGCGTCACCGGCTGGGAGGCGGCCGCTTGCGACTTGGGCTCGGGCCGTGCGTCGAGGCTCGCCGGCTGCGGGGCGGGCATGGCCGGTGGCGGCGGTGCCAGCGACGGCGGTGGTGCCGGTGGCGGTGACGGCGGCGCGGCGGCGGCGGCCTGGGCCCGGCGCGTGTTCGGCGGCGTCGGCGGCCGGGGCAGGAGCACCGCATCGGCGGAGGGGGCGGGATTCGGCACCACCCCCGCGATCGGCGGCCCGGGCGGGCGCGGCCAGCTCACCGGAAGGGGGCTCGAAAAGGACGTCGACGGCGCCAGGGACGGCGGCAGGGGCGCGGCCGGCGCGAGGATCGCGGCATCGACGGCCGGGGCGGCGTCTTCGGGCTCGGGTCCGGGCCCGGTTTCGGCCTGGGCCTCGGGGGGCAGGTACACGTCGGGCAGATCCGGCACGGTCGGGACCACGGCGGCCTGCACCGGAACCTCCGGTACCGGCGGGATCGGGGGCTGGACCTGGATCACGGCCGGGGCCACGGGCCCGGCAAGCGGTTCCGGCGCGGCGTCGGGTCCGGCGTCGGGTCCGGCATCGGGCCTGGCGTCGGGGGGGAGGAAATCCAGCTCCGGCTCGAATCCCGGGCCGCCCGCGACCTCGGCTTCCGCCGGCCCGGCGTCCCGTTCCACCGCTATCACGGGGGCTGCCATGATCGGGGCAGCCATGACCGGGGCAGCCATGACCGGGGCAGCCACGACCGGGGCAGCCACGACCGGAGCCGTCACTGTCGGGGCCGCCGGTACCGGCGCAGGGGCGCGCGGCGCGGGTATGCGCGCGCCGAACGGCACCTCCGCCCGCACGACGGTGTCGGGCGGGACGAGCTGGCGTGGACCACCCGACGCGGCGCGCCCGGCGCCGGCCGGGTCCGCGCGACCCGGCGGCGGCAGGACCAGCCATACCGCGGTGAGAGCAACCAAGCTGACCTTGTACCAGCGCTCCATCACGCACCCCCTATCAATAGGGGTAACCCGAGTGGCGCTCCAGTGCAACCGATACGGCGATCAGGGACCGATTCAGGGGCCGATTCAGTCCCGGCCGCGCAGCGCCGCCTCGCGGATGGCGCTCAGCGTCGTGCCGGTCGTGATGACCTCCGGGTCCATGCGCAGCTCGATCAGCGCCGCCCGCCCGCAGGACAGCGCCTCCTCGAAGGCCGGGAAGAATTCCTCCGTGCGCTCGACCGCGGCGCCGAACGCGCCGTAGCTGCGGGCGAGCTGGGCGAAGTCCGGGTTGGTCAGGTCGGTCGCGCTGACGCGCCCGGGGTGGTGCCGCTCCTGGTGCATGCGGATCGTCCCGTACATACCGTTGTTGAACACCAGGATCACCGGGGCCGCCCCGGCGTGCATCGCGGTCGCCAGCTCCTGCCCGCTCATCATGAAGCCGCCGTCGCCGACCATCGCGACCACGGTGCGCTCGGGGCACGCGATCTTGGCCGAGACCGCCGCCGGGACCGAATAGCCCATGGCGCCGCTGGTCGGGCCGAGCTGGCGCCCCGGACGCCGGTAGCTCAGGAAACGGTGGCCCCAGCCGCTGAAGTTGCCGGCGTCGAAGGTCACGATCGCGTCCGCGGGCAACCTGTCGCGCAGCTGCACGAAGATGCGGCCGAGGTCGAGCGCGCCGCCGTAGGGGACGGGCTCCAGCCAGGCCAGGTAGTCCTGCCGCACGGCCCCGGCCCACTCGCTCCAGCGCGGTGCGGCGACGGGGCGGCGGCCCGCCAGCGCCTCGGCGATCTGCGCCGGTCCCGCCTGGATCGCGAGGTCGGGCCGGTAGACCCGGCCCAGCTCCTCGGCGCTGGCATGGACGTGGACCAGCCGGGGCCTGGCCTGGGGCGGCTCGACCAGCTCGTAGCCCTGGGTCGTGATCTCGCCGAGCCGCGCGCCCAGCACGATCAGCAGGTCCGCTTCCCGCACGCGCGCCAGCAGCCTGGGGTTCGGGCCGGTGCCGAGGTCGCCGGCATAGCTCGGGCTGGTGTTGTCCATGATGTCCTGGCGCCGGAACGAGCAGCACACCGGCAGGCGGTTCGCCTCGGCCCAGCCCTTCAGCGCCGCCGAGGCGGCATCCGTCCAGCCGCTGCCGCCGACCAGGACCATCGGCCGCTCGGCGGCAGCCAGCATCTCCTCCAGCGCCGTCAGGTCGGTGGGCGCCGGCCAGGCCTGGACGCGGCGATAGGGGCCGGTGTCGGCGACGGCGACGCGCTCGCGCAGCATGTCCTCCGGCAGGGCCAGCACGACGGGCCCCGGCCGGCCGCTGGTCGCGACGTGGAAGGCGCGGCTGACGAATTCGGGGATGCGCGCCGCCTCGTCGATCTGGGCCGCCCATTTCGCGACCGGAGCGAACATGCGGCGATAGTCGATCTCCTGGAACGCCTCGCGCTCCTCCTGGTCGCGCGCGACCTGGCCCACGAACAGGATCATCGGCGTCGAGTCCTGCATCGCCGTGTGCACGCCGATCGAGGCGTTGCACGCCCCCGGGCCCCGGGTCACGAAGCAGATGCCGGGCCGGCCGGTCAGCTTGCCGTAGGCCTCCGCCATGTTCGCGGCGCCGCCTTCCTGCCGGCAGGTGACGAGGCGCAGGTCGCGCGCGTCATGGAAGGCGTCCAGCACTTCCAGATAGCTCTCGCCGGCGACGCAATAGGCGAGGTCGGCGCCGTGGACGCGCAGCGCGTCGACGAGGATCTGGCCGCCGGAACGGGGGTCGGGGATGCTGGGCATGACGGGGACCGGACTACTGGAGGAAAACCGTTGGACGGGCGAGTTAAGGACGCCCGCCGCTTCCCGTCAAGCGCCGGGGCGCCGCCGCCCGATCACGCCGCACGGTATCGCGAGCTCCGGCCGATGGACGATCCGGCCGAGATGACGGATGCTGCCGCCCCGGGTCCGAGCCTTGCAGGTGATGTACATGACACGAATCACGAATGGCGGCTGTCTGTGCGGTGCCGTCACGTTCCGGATCGCCGGCGAGTTCGGGAGCTTCTTCCTTTGCCACTGCGCGCGGTGCCGCAAGGGCACGGGATCGGCACACGCGGCCAACCTGTTTTCGACGGCGGCGGAGATCACTTGGCTGTCGGGCAACGACGGCATCAAGTCCTACACGGTCCCCGGGACCCGGCACGAAAGAAGCTTCTGCACCGAATGCGGGTCCGCCCTTCCGAGCCTTCAGATGAACGGTGCCTTGCTGGTCGTTCCTGCCGGAAGCCTCGACGACGCGCCGGACATGCGGCCGGATGCGCATATCTGCTTCGCGAGCCGGGCGCGGTGGGACGCGGGATTGGAAGAGCTGCCGAAAATCGACGGGCTTCCGGGCCAGACCTGACGTCGGGCCGGGACGTCACCGGGTGGCGCGGTTCAGCAGCTCGATCACCTCGACGTCCTCGACCTGGCGGAAATCGCGGTAGAACCGGCCGACCGAGCCGAGCTCGGCGGGCGTCTCGAGCACGACGATCTCGTCGTAGGAGCCGGCCAGGTCGTCGACGACCCCGCGCGGGGCGACCGGGACCGCGAGCACCAGCCTGGACGGGCCGGCCGCCCGCAAGGCCCTGGAGGCGGCGCGCGCGGTCGAGCCCGTGGCGATGCCGTCGTCGACGACGATGCAGGTCCGGCCCGCGACCATCGGGCGCGGCCGGCCGCCCAGATAGACGTCGCGCCGGCGCTCGATCTCGACGATCTGGTCCCGGCTCGCGCGCTCGACGTAGTCGATGGGCACCGCAAGGCTGCGCACGACCTCCGAGTTGACGAAGACGACCGGCTCGTCCCCGTCGACGACCGCGCCGATCGCCAGCTCGGGGTTGCCCGGCGCCCCGATCTTGCGCACCACGGCCACGTCCAGCGGGCATCCGAGCGCGGACGCGATCTCGAAGCCGACGGGCACGCCGCCGCGCGGCAGCGCCAGGACCGCCGGCCGTTCCGGCGCCAGCGCCCTCACCCGCGCGGCGAGCCTGCGGCCCGCGTCCCGGCGATCCTCGAAAGCCGGTCCGGCGTCGCTCCACTCCATCGCCTCGCTCTCCGTTGCGGCACCCCCATGGGGGAGCAACAGCGGTCCGGGGCATAGCGTCCCCTGTCCGTCCGGCATACCCCCGAGGGTCAATGCCCGCGGAAGTCCGGCTTGCGCTTCTCCAGGAAGGCCTGGTAGCCGGCCCGGTAGTCCTGCGTGTCGAAGCAGGCGAAATGCTCGGCCAGGTCGGCCTCGCCCGGCGGCGCGCCCGACAGGATGCGGCGCACGAACGCCTTGTGCCAGCGATGGACCAGCGGCGCCCCTTCGGCGATCCGGCGCGCCGCCGCCCGGGCCTCGGCCTCGACCTCGGCGTCGGGCACGACCCGCGTCACCAGCCCCTTGCGCTCGGCCTCGGCCGCGTCGAGGATGCGGGCCTCCAGCAGGATCTCCAGCGCCGTCGCGCGGCCGGCCAGCCCGATCAGGGCCGACAGCTCGCTGTGCGCCATCGTCATGCCCAGGCGGCTGATCGGCGCGCCGAACCGGCTGCCCTGCCCGCAGATCCGCAGGTCGCAGCGCGCGGCGAGCAGCAGCCCGCCGCCGACGCACAGGCCCCGGATCATCGCGACGACGGGATGGGGGCAGTCCCCGATCGCCTTGAAGGCGGCGTCGATCAGCGGCGCGTAGGCCTCGCACTGGGCACGGTCGGCGCGCTCGCTCGCGAACTCGGAGATGTCCGCGCCCGGGCTGAACGCCTTGTCGCCGGCCCCGCGCATGAGGATGCAGCGCACCGACGCGTCCGCCGAGAGGTCGCGGAACGCCGCGGCGAGCGCGATCCAGGTCGGCCGGTTCAGCGCGTTCAGCTTCTCCGGCCGGTTGAGCACCACCTCGACGATGCCGTCCCCGCCCCGCTCGACCAGGACCTCGGCCCCCGCCATGGCCTCAGCCTCCCTTGCGCCGCTCGAGCGCCGCGAAGGCGTCGGTGAAGCCCGCCAGCGACAGCGGTATCACCAGCCGCTGCCCGAGGTCCGCGATCATGAAGTCGACGGCCGCCTGCCGGCCGGCCTTGAACTTCTGCAGCAGGTCCGGCGTCAGCGTGCCGGCCGCGGCGCAGTAGCCCTCGGTGCAGCGCCCGATGTCGATCTCCAGCCGTGCCGCCGCGTCGACCCGAAGGCCGATGGGTTCCTCCTGTGCCGCCTGGGGGGCCACGCGGAGCTGGATCGTCGCCTGTTCCTGCCCCGGCCGGAAGTAGATGGCGGCGCCGAGCAGGTCGAGGCCGGTGTCCTCCGCGACGTGGCGCTGGACCAGGAGGCAGCCGCTGCCGCCGGCGGCCGGCGGCGCGGGCGGGCAGGTGAGCATCCAGTCGCCGTAGCGCTGGCCGGCCGGGGGCTGCTGTGCCGCGGCCGGCGCGCCATGCAGGGCGCCTGAGAGGATCGTGCCCAGCAGGACGGGAAGGGCTGCGAGAAGACGGGAGCGGGCAGGCAAGGGGCTCTCCTGGAGCAAGGCGGAAACGCGCCGATGCTCTGCGCGCGGCGCGCCCGCGGTCAAGAGTTTCCTGCACCTGACCGACGGGAGTATGGACCCCGACCGCGGCATCGCCCCATAGTCGTCGGGCCGACCGAGATGGGGAGGAATTCGCGACCATGACACGCCGCCCGCTTCGCCCGACCGCCGCGCTGCGCATCGCGCCCTGGGTCCTGGCAGCGGCCGTCGCGGCCCAGGGCCCGGCCCGGGCCCAGGACCCGGCCCAGGAGCCGGCCCAGGACCAGGCGCGCGACGAGCTGGTGATCGGCATCCATCAGTTCCCGGGCACGCTGCATCCCGGCATCGAGCCGATGCTGACCAAGAGCTACGTGCTCGAGATGATGCGGCGGCCGTTCACCACCTTCGACCACGACTGGAAGCTCGTCTGCATGCTCTGCACCGAGCTGCCGAGCATCGAGAAGGGGACCGCGCGCGAGGTGGTGCGCCCGGACGGGACCCCGGCGGTCGACGCCACCTTCACGATCCGCCCCGACGCCACCTGGGGCGACGGCACGCCGGTGACGACCCGCGACGTCCTCTTCACCTGGGAGGTCGGCCGGCACCCCGACGCGGGCATCACGAACTACGACCTGTTCGCGCGCGACATCGCCGACATCACGGCGCATGACGAGCGGAGCTTCACGGTCCACTGGGCACGCCGCGTGTGCGAGTACGACGCGATCAACGACCTGCGCGTCCTGCCCGAGCACCTGGAGCGCGAGGCGTTCGAGCGCGACCCCGCCCAGTACCGCAACCGCACCCTCTACGACGCCGACCCGACCAATCCCGGCCTGTGGTTCGGCCCCTACCGCCTCGCCGCGATCGAGCGCGGCTCCAACCTGGTGCTGGAGCGCAACCCCACCTGGTGGGGCCGGGAGCCGGGCTTCGAGCGGATCGTGGTGCGCGCGGTCGAGAACACGGCGGCGCTGGAGGCCAACCTGCTGTCGGGCGACGTCGACTACATAGCCGGCGAGGCGGGCCTGCCGATCGACCAGGCGATCGCCTTCGAGCGGCGGCACGGCGACGCCTTCACCGTGCTGTACCAGCCTGGCCTGTTCTACGAGCACATCGACCTGAACCTGGACGACCCCGTGCTGGCCGACGCCCGCGTGCGCAAGGCGCTGCTGCACGCGATCGACCGCGAGGCGCTGAGCCTCCAGCTCTTCGGCGGCCGCCAGCCGGTCGCGCACAACACCGTCAACCCCCTCGACGAGGAGGTCTACAGCCCCGACCATGCCCGCTACGCCCACGACCCGGCCAGGGCCGCGGCCCTGCTGGAGGAGGCCGGCTGGACGCCGGGGCCCGACGGCATCCGGCGCAACGCCGCCGGCGAGCGCCTCTCCTTCGTCCTGATGACCACGGCCGGCAACCGCAACCGCGAGCTGGTCCAGCAGGTGCTGCAGAGCCAGTGGCGCGAGGCCGGGGTCGAGATCCGCATCGAGAACCAGCCCGCCCGCGTCTTCTTCGGCGAGACGCTGTCCCGGCGCCAGTTCGAGGACATGGCGATGTTCGCCTGGATCAGCTCGCCGGGGAACATCCCGCGCACGACGCTCCATTCGACCTCGATCCCCGACGCCGCGAACGGCTGGAGCGGCCAGAACCACGGCGGCTACCGCAGCGCCGGGATGGACCGGGTGCTCGACGCGCTGGAGGTCACCTGCGGCGAGGAGGCCAAGCCGCTCTGGGCCGAGCTGCAGCGCCTCTACGCCGAGGACCTGCCGGCGCTGCCGCTGCTCTACCGCGCCGACGCCTACATCCTGCCGCCCTGGCTGCAGGGCATCCGGCCGACCGGCCACCAGTATTCCAGCGCGCTGTGGGTCGAGGAGTGGCACGCCGGGGAGAAACCGGCCGCGGAGTGAGGCGATGCTGCGGTTCCTCGCCTCGCGCCTGATCCAGGGACTGGGCGTCCTGCTCGCGATGTCGGTCGTCGTCCACGCGCTGATGGGGCTGATGCCCGGCGACCCGGTCGACCTCATGATCGCCGCCAACCCCGAGCTGACCCCGGCGGACGCGACGCGGCTGCGCGCGCTGCACGGCCTCGACCAACCGATCTGGGAGCGCTGGGCCAACTGGCTGGCGGCGGCGCTGTCGGGCGACCTCGGCTATTCGCGCCTGTTCGCGCGGCCGGTGCCGGAAGTGCTGCTGCCCCGGCTCGCCAACACGCTGCTGCTGCTGGTCCCGGCCTTCGTGATCTCGGCCGCCGCCGCGCTGGTCCTGGGCGTGCGGGCGGCGATGCGGCCGAACGGCCCGGCCGACGCCGGGATCGGCCTGCTCTGCTTCGCCGGCATCTCGATCCCGTCATTCTGGCTGGCCCTGATGCTGATCATGCTGTTCTCGGTCGGGCTCGGCTGGCTGCCGGCCGGCGGCATGGGGCCGCCGGGAGGCGACGGGAGCTTCGCGGCCCGCCTGCCCTACCTGGCGCTGCCGCTCGCCTGCCTCGTGGTGGTCTCGGTCGGCGGCTACACCCGCTACGTGCGGGCCGGCATGATCGAGCAGCTCCGCCAGGACTATGTCCGGACCGCGCAGGCGAAGGGGGCGTCGCGGCGCCGGACCGTGTGGCGGCACGCGCTGCGCAACGCCCTGGTGCCGGTCGTGACGATCCTCGGGCTCGAGTTCGGCTCGCTCGTCTCGGGCGCGCTCGTCGTCGAGACGATGTTCGCCTGGCAGGGCATGGGCAAGCTGATCTACGACTCGGTCATGGGCAACGACTACAACGTCGCGCTGGTGGCGCTGCTGCTCGCGACGGCGGTGACGCTGGCGGGCAACCTGCTGGCCGACATCGGCTACGTGGCGCTGGACCCGCGGGTCACGCTCGGGACGGTGCGGACGTGACCGCCTCGCAGCACGGGCTGCCGGCGGCGTCGGGGGACCGGACCGCGTCCCTGGCGCCGGGGCGCCTCTACCTGCGCCGCTTCCTCGCCCGGCCGGTCGCGGTCGCCAGCCTCGCCGTGCTGGTGCTGCTGGTGCTCGCCGCCGCCGCGGCCCCGCTGGCGGAGGCGTGGCTCGGCGTCGACGCCAACCGCGTCGACCTGCTCGGCCGCCACGCGCCGCCCTCGGCCGACCATCCGCTGGGCACGGACGAGCTCGGCCGCGACCTGCTGGTGCGCCTGCTGTACGCGGGGCGGATCTCGCTGACGGTCGGCCTCGTGGCGGCGCTGGCGGCGGCGCTGATCGGCACCGCCGTCGGCCTCGTCTCCGGCTTCGCGGGCGGGCGGCTGGACGCGCTGCTGATGCGCGTCACCGACGGCTTCATCGCCCTGCCGCTGCTGCCGCTGCTGATCGTGCTGGCGGCGGTCGACCCGGTCCGGCTCGGCGTGCCCGGGGACCTCGCGCGCACCGAGGCGGCCGGGCTGTGGCGCATCGTCGTGCTGGTGGCGCTGACCGGCTGGACGACGGTGGCGCGGCTGGTGCGCGGGGCGACGCTGGCGGTTCGCGGGCGCGACTACGTCAGGGCGGCGGTGGCGCTCGGCGCCGGGCGGGCGCGCCTCGTCCTCGTCCACGTGCTGCCCAACGTCGCCTCGCCGATCGTCGTGGCGACGACGCTGTCGGTCGGCCACGTCATCCTCGCGGAATCGGTGCTGAGCTTCCTCGGCCTCGGCATCCAGCCGCCGGTGCCGAGCTGGGGCAACATGCTGACCAACGCGCAGGAGCTGGTGTGGTCGGCCCCCCGCCAGGCGGTGCTGCCGGGCCTGCTGATCTTCGTGACCGTGATCGCCTTCAACCTGCTGGGCGACGGCCTCCAGGACGCCCTCGACCCCCGCTCGGGAACGGGCGGCCGGCGGTAGGCGGGCCCGCTTCCTTTCGCCGGCCGCATGGATACGGTATATATATCCAGACATATCGCGAGGGACGTGATGGCCAACGCCGCGCAGAAGAAGGCGAACAGGAACTATCGCGCACGCCTGACCCAACGCGGGCTCGTCCGCTTCGAGGTCATGGCGCCGGAGCCGGACCGCGACCTGATCCGCGCGCTGGCGCGCCGGCTGGCCGAGGACGGGCCCGAAGCGGAGCTGGCGCGCGCGGCCGTGGCCAAGGCGGTGGCCGGCGCGCCGTCGAAGCCCGGGGGCATCCTGTCGGCGTTGCGGCGCTCGCCGCTCGTCGGCGCCGACCTGGATCTCGGCCGGCCCCGGGAGGAAGGGCGCGAGACCGACCTGTGACCCGCTATCTGCTCGATACCAACGTCATCAGCAACGTCGTCAAGCCGCAGCCGTCGGAATCGCTGCTGGCGTGGATGGCGGTGCAGAAGGACGAGGATCTGTTCATCGCGTCGCTTACGGTCGCAGAAATCCGCAGGGGCATCCTGGAGACGCCGGAAGGCAGGAAACGGGACGCGCTCGATGCCTGGTTCTCCGGCCCCGAAGGGCCGCAGATGCTGTTCGCGGGGCGCGTCCTGGCGTTCGACGACAAGGCCGGGCTGATCTGGGCACGGCTGATGGCGGAAGGGAAGGCGGCCGGACGTCCCCGCAGCGGCCTCGACATGATCATCGCCGCGGTCGCCGGCGCCAACGGATGCGTGGTCGTGACCGACAACGAGAGAGATTTCGCCGGCCTCCCGATCGTCAACCCGCTCCGGAGATAGCCTAGGACCCCGCCTCGGAGAAGCGCACCGGGCCGGGCAGTTCCGGCACGATGCGCACCGCCCAGGGCGAGGTCAGGGCCTGGGTCACCATCGCGTCGGGCGCGGGCTCGCGGATGCGGTAGACGGCATGCACGCGGGGCGGCATGCCGGTCTCCTCCTCCGGCCCGACCGTGCCGATCTCGACCGAATGGCCGCCGGTGTCGCGCACGCCCGCGAACACGGCGACGGCCATCCAGCCGTCCGGCAGCGGGCCGGGCGGTTCCTCGCCGGCCAGCTCCCAGATCCGGCGCCATTCCTCGTCGGTGCGGGCGGCGAGCAGCGCGCGGCCCTGGACGGCCGCCTGCTGCCCGCTCCATCGCACCTCGCCGTCTATGCCGGGCCGTGCGCGCGCGCCGCCCTGCCCCGGCGCCGACCCCGCCCAGAAGGGGGCCTCGCCGGTCAGCGCGCTGCCGGCCCATTCGCATCCCGGGACCAGCATCGCGGCCCCGAGCAGCAGGAGATGGCGCCGCCTCACCTCAGGCCGCCTTCGGCATGGCCCGTTCGACCAGCCGCGCCCAGTAGCTCGCCCCCAGCGGCAGGATCTCGTCGTTGAAGTCGTAGCGCGGGTTGTGGACCATGCAGCCGCTCGGGCCGCCGGACTGGCCGATCCAGACATAGGCGCCGGGGCGCTGCTGGAGCATGAAGGCGAAGTCCTCGGCGCCCATGGAGGGGTTGAACTCGCGATGGACCCGCTCCTCGCCGACCAGGTCGGCGGCGATGCCGGCCGCGAATTCCGCCTGTTCGGGGCTGTTCAGGGTCACGGGGTAGTTGCGCCGGTAGTTGATTTCGGCCGTGGCGCCGAAGGCCTCGGCGACGTTGGAGGCGATGCGCGAGATGCCGGCCTCGAGCATGTCGCGCGCCCCCTCCTGGAAGGTGCGCACGGTGCCGCCGATCGTCGCCTCGTTCGGGATCACGTTGAAGGCCGAGCCCGAGTGGATCATCGTGACGCTGACGACGGCGTTCTCCAGCGGGTTGGCGTTGCGGCTGACCAGCGCCTGCAGCGCGGTCACGGTGTGGGCCGCCACGACGACGGGGTCGACGGTATGGTGCGGCATCGCGCCGTGGCCGCCGCGCCCGAGGATCTTCACCTCGAACAGGTCGGCCGACGCCATCATCGCCCCCGGCCGGACGCCGATCGTGCCCGCCGGCATCTCGGGCCAGTTGTGCATGCCGTAGACCTCGTCGCAGGGGAAGCGGTCGAACAGCCCGTCCTCGATCATCTTGCGGGCGCCGGCCCCGCCCTCCTCGGCGGGCTGGAAGATGAAATGCACCGTGCCGGCGAAGTTGCGCGTCTCGGCCAGGTAGCGCGCCGCCCCCAGCAGCATGGTCGTGTGGCCGTCATGGCCGCAGGCATGCATCTTGCCGGGCACGGTCGAGCGATGGGCGAAGTCGTTCTCCTCCTGCATCGGCAGCGCGTCCATGTCCGCGCGCAGGCCGATCGTCTTGGCGCCTTCCGGCGCAATGGTCTTCGCGCCTTCCGGCGCAATGGTCTTCGCGCCTTCCGGCGCAATGGTCTTCGCGCCTTCCGGCGCAATGGTCTTCGCGCCTTCCGGCGCGTGGGAGCCGCGCAGGGTGCCGACCACGCCCGTGCCGCCGAGGCCGCGATGGACCTCGATGCCCCACTCCGCCAGCTTCGCCGCGACGAAGTCGGAGGTGCGGAACTCCTGATAGGCGATCTCGGGATGGGCGTGGAGGTCGCGCCGCCATGCGGTCAGATCGGGATGGTATTCGGCAATGCGGTTGAGAATCGGCATGGTCCCTCTCTTCAGGGCAGGATCGTCGCCCCGTTCGCCGCATCCTATCAGAGGCGGGACCGTCAGGTCAGCAGGCTGGGCGCAGGCAGATCCGCAAGCCGGGCGTCAATGACGGCGGCATGGGGCAGGCTCTCCTGCGCACCCAGCGCGGTGCAGGCGAGGCCCGCGCCCACGGCGGCGCGCGCGAGTGCGGCCGGCAGCGGGTGCCCGGCGTCGAGGGACGCGGCCAGTACCCCGCAGAAGGCGTCGCCGGCGCCGGTGGTGTCGACGGCCGCGACCGGCAGCACGCCCACGGTCCACACGGCGCCGTCGGGCAGCGCCGCGACGGCGCCCGCGCGCCCGCGCGTCACCACCACCGTCGTCGCATGGCGCGCGGCGACCGCGCGGGCGAGCGCCACCTCGTCGGCCGCGGCGATGCCGGCGCGGCGCGCCACCTCCACCACCTCGATGCCGTTGACGACCAGCAGGTCGAGCGCCGACAGCACCTCGTCCGGCACGGCCGCGGCGGGGGCCGCGTTCAGGATCGTCCGCGCGCCGCGCCCGCGCGCCCGGCGGACCAGCGCCCAGTTCTGCGCGGCGGGGACCTCCATCTGCATCAGCACCGTGGCGCCGGGGCCGAGCAGCCGGTCGGGGACCTGGTCGGCGGCGGCATCGAGGTTGGCGCCGCTGGCGACCGCGATCGCGTTCTCGCCGCCGGCATCGACGCAGATCGCGGCGCAGCCGGTCGGCCGCGCGCACGGGGCGACCGCGTCGGCGTCGATCCCCTCGCCATCGAGCACGGCGCGCAGGACCCGGCCGAAATCGTCCTCGCCGATGCGGCCGGCCATCGCGACCTCGGCGCCCGCGCGCCGCGCCGCGACGGCCTGGTTCGCGCCCTTGCCGCCGGGCTTCAGCAGGTAGCCCGGGCACAGCACCGTCTCGCCCGGGCGCGGCAGGGCCGGGACCGCCATCACCAGGTCGACGTTGAGCGAACCGAAGACGACGATCACGCGAGCGCTCCAGCGTTCCGGGCCGGCCGGGGTCCGGGCCGGCCCGGACCGTCAGTGCGACAGCAGGACCGGGACCGTCATGTGGCCGAGGATGGTCCGGGTAGTACCGCCCAGCACCAGCTCACGCAAGCGCGAACGGCCGTAGGCGCCCATCACCAGCAGGTCGGCGCCGATGTCGGTGCAGGTGTTGAGAAGCACGTTCGCGGGGTCGAGTTCGTCGTTGCGGATATGCGCCGCCTCGGCCCGCACGCCGTGCCGGGCGAGATGGAGCGCGATATGCGCGCCGGGCTCGTCGCCGGGCTGGCCGGAGCGCGGGCCCGAACGCGGGTTGACGGCCACGATCCGCACCTCGCGCGCGCGCTCCAGGATCGGCAGCGCGTCGTTGACCGCGCGCGCGGCCTCGCGCCCGCCGTCCCAGCCGACCAGGACGGTGTCCCCGATCGTCTCGAAGCGGCCGGAATGGGGGATCATCAGCACGGGGCGGCCGCAGGCGAACACCAGCTCGTCCGGGCGCACGGCCGCGATGTCGCGGTCCGCGACGCCGTCCATCTGGCCGAGGACGACGAGGTCGTAGCCGCGGGCCGCGACGCCGACGATCCCGGTCGGGTCCCCCTGCACCGCCCGCCACTCGCTGCGGGCGCGGATCCCGGCCAGCTCCACGGCCCGCCCGAACACCTGCTCCGCCCGGCCGGCAGCCTCGGCGGCGGCCTCGTCCTGCCAGCGCTGCAGCTCGGCGCCGAACGGGGCCGCGACGTAGCCCGGGATCTGCAGAGGCGCCACGGCGGCGATGCCGGTCAGGTGGGCATCGTGCTTCGCGGCGAGCAGCACGGCGGCTTCGACGGTGGTGGTGGCGTGATGGCTGGCGTCGACGACGACGAGCAGATTGCGCAGTCCCATGATTTCCTCCCGGCCAGGACGTCCCGCGGTCGCGGGGACGCTGCGGGCGAACTATGGAGCGCACGCGCGGGGGGCGCCAGTCAGGGACCTTACGTATCAGGGACCTTACGTATCCGGGAGGTTACGTATGGGCGGCGAGCAGGTCGGCGGAGCGCAGCACGGTGCAGTATTCGCCGTCGAGGTTGGCCAGGCTCATGGCGTGCACCTCGTCGGCGCTGCGCATCCGCCCGGCCCAGTCGCGGCGCGCGAAGGTGAAGCAGGCGTCCTCGACCAGGAAGGTCGCGAAGCCGAGATTGCCGGCCATGCGCACGGTCGCCTCGACGGAGTTGTTGGTGATGACGCCGAAGACGACCAGCCGGTCGATGCCCCGGGCGCGTAGCGCGTCCGCGAGGCCGGTGCCGATGAACGCGCTGTTGGTCGACTTCGCGACGACGGGCTCGCCCGCAAGCGGCGCCGCTTGCGGCTTGAAGCCGTGGCCGGGCCCGTCGGGCCGGTAGGTCGATGCCGGGTCGACGCTGTCGTGACGCACGTGCCAGACCGGCCAGCCCTCGCGGCGCCACAGCGCCAGCAGCGCCGCCATCGCCACCTCGGCGCCGGGGTTGTTGCGCACCCCCCAGGACGGGTCGTCGATCGCCTTCTGCACGTCGACGACGAGGAGCGCCGCCCCGCGCGCGGCATCCGCGGTTCCGGCCATCATCAGCGCTGTGCGCTCTGGATAGGGGTCATCAGCGCTGTGCGCTTTCGATGAGATAGGCGGCGAAGTCGGCGGGCTTCGGCTTGCCGGTTGTGAGTTCCGCCGCCCCGGCGAGCGCCCGGGCGACAAGGAAATGGTTCTCCACCTGCGTCGGGGTCACCTTGAAGATGCCGCGCACGCCCTTGATCCGCGGGTAGTAGGCGGGGTCGACCATCTTCTCCTTGCCCGCAAGGCGGTCGATCACCTCGTCCTCGGTCATGTCGCCGGCGTCGGCCTTGCCGATCACGGTCCAGTCCGTCTCGCCCGCGAGGCCGTCGCGCAGCAGGTCCTTCGGCGCCTCGTCGGCGACGCCGACCTTGAAGACGTTCTTGCTGAGGCCGACGTCGGAGGCCCAGCGGCTCAACGCCGGGCTGCGCGCCACGTAGATAACGGCCATGACGGATGCTCCTGTCCTTGTCCCAGGCGCCTTCATAGCCCAGAGGGTGCGGTTCGGGCCAGAGCACGGTTGAACCGGCAGCAGCACGGCCGATATGGGGTGGGCCCGCCGCCGCCAGGCGGCCCCAGACCCAGAAAGCCCCCATGACGGACACGTTCCCGCCCCGGTTCCTGCCCTACGACATCACGATCTGCGGCCTGGACGAGCTGTGCGAGCACGGATCGAGCGGCATCACCCACGTGATCTCGATCCTCGACCCCGCCCACCCCGATCCCGAGGATTTCTCGGGCTATCCCGCCCATGACCGCGTGGTCTGGCGCTTCGACGACGTGGTCGAGCAGGTCGAGGACGCGGTCGTCCCCGGGGCCGAGCAGGTGGCGGCGGTGCTGGAAACCGGCAAGCGGCTGCTGGCCGAGCCGGTCGGCCGGCTGCTGATCCATTGCCATGCCGGCGTCAGCCGCTCGACCGCGACCGCGGCGATCCTGATGGCCCAGAACGCGCCGGGCCGCGAGGAGGAGGTGTTCGCGGAGATCGCCCGCATCCGGCCGCGGAGCTGGCCCAACAGCCGCATGGTCCGCTTCGCCGACGAGATGCTGGGGCGCGGCGGCGCGCTGTCGGCGGCGCTGAAGGCGCACCACCAGCGGATCGCCGAGCGGCACCCCGACCTCGCCCGGGCGATCGCCCGCTACGGCCGCGCGCACGAGGTGCCCGGCATCGAGACGCTGCTGAAGCAGTGACCCGGCGGGAGCCGGACCGGCTTGCCGGTGCGGTCTCCCCGTGGGTGAGGTCACGTGCCCGTGGGGTGTGGTCACGTGCTCGTGGTCAGGCGTCGTCGCGCAGCGCCGCTTCCAGCTCCTCGGGGTCGATGGGCACCGCCTGGACCTGCACCGGCCCGCCGGGCGGGCCCGGCACCAGGATGATGCACGAGACCCGCCGGTAGGCGGCGAACGAGAGGCCTTCGACAGGCTCCTCCTCGGTCTCGACCTCATAGGTGCCCGCGGGCACCGTCCCGTCCAGCGCCGAGAGGCGGACGGGCCGGGTGAAGGTCACGGTCGTGCGGGTCATTCGCGGCGTCACGGCGCGGGTACTCCGACGGTTATCCGGTTGGCGGTCATCCGGCCGTGGCGGCGGCGCTCGCCGACGCCTGGTCCACCAAGCGCCTCGCGCACAGCGCGGCCGCACCCGGGACGGGCTGTTCCACGCCGGCTATGGCGACCCAGCCGCCTTCCTCGATGAAGGAGCTGCGGTTCCAGGAGCTGGCCTCGCGCAGGGTGACGAGCTGCGCGGCGGCATCCGGACCCTGCGTGAACCTGTCGACGCAGATCGCCGCCGCCAACTCGGCGCGCGATTCCGACGCCATGCTCCGCGCCATCTCGTCGGCGCGGCTGCCGGTCACCCATCCGCCCCAGGTGAAGCCCACGACCAGAGTGGCGACGACACATGCGGCGCATGACCAGAACAGCCCCGTCTTGGACACGGAGAAGTTCTCCCAGCGATGCCTGAAGCCCTGTTCATCAGCCATTTCTTGATCCTTTCAAGGATTTTGCCGCCGACCGGAAGCGCCTATTGCAGTCGCCTCGTCGGCTGGGGGACCGAGACGGCAGGATCAAAGTAGAACACTGCCAAATTCCGGCCCTTATCACAAAGAAGGAATTAAAAACGTCCATTTCAAGTTTATTTTATAGTTATCCTCGGAATGGACGATATTCCGCCGATATTTTTTCCCGGATCGGGCGAATGGGCCTGTGGTACGGCAAATTCCTCCCCATTTTCAGGTTTCGAAAACAGCAGCGGCCCAACCCGGTCCGACCGTTTCCGGGCGAACACCCGATGGACATCCGGCAATGGCATATCTGGCAGCGGCATATCCGGCAGCGGCATGTCCGGCAGCGGCGAGGACACGCCTTCTCTATTTCGTGACCAGTTTCGGGGACGAGTGGATCGTCCTGTCGGAGGATCAGCGCTACGGGCCGTTCTCCCGCTATCGCGACGCCTTCGAGCGCGCCGTGAGCGAGGCGCAGGCGGCCGGCGCCTGCGGGTTTGCCAGCGCCGTCCTCCACGCGTCCGCCGACGGCATGGTCGAGTTGCGGTGGTCCTACGGCAGCGGTACCGTCATGCAGGGCGGGGCGGTACCCGGCCCGACCGGCGTGCCGGTCCCTCCTCCGCTCGAAAGCCCCTATCGATGAACGACCGCAACATCACCGACGTCCTGCGCGCCGTGGAGCGCGGGCTGGTGCGCCATGCCCATCCCTTCACCTGGGAATGCGAGGACGAGGCCATCGATCCCAGGACGCTGCAGCGCGCGCTGCAGCAGAACCTGATCGGCGTGGAGGCGAACGCCGACCGCGAGCCGCACCTCGTCACCCTGACCGAGCGCGGGCGGGAAAAGCTCTCTCGCGAGGGCTGAACAAGCGGGAGTGGGTCTTCAGGCGGCGGCGCGGGACGCCTGTGCGCGCAGCATGTCGTCGACGAGGTCGTCCACGGCGCGTTCCGCCGCCTGCAGGGATGCCTGGAGACGGTCGTCCGCGAACTCGTCGTACTCCACCGCGACCGAGCGGAAATCGGTGATGCCGAGATAGGCGAACGGGGTCCGGATGCTCGGCTCGACGTGGTTGACCGCGGCCATGCGGCCGCCGGGATCGTAGCCGTAGTCCCCGCGCGAGCTCAGCACGACGAGCCGCTTGCCCATGCCTGCGAGGAGCGGCCAGTACGGCTCGCCGGCGCGGGAGCGGTCGAAGCCGAAGGTCCGCCCGACCCGGACGACGTTGTCGACATAGGCCTTGAACTGGGCGGGGACGTTGAAGTTGTACATCGGGACGCCGGCCACGACGACGTCGGCGGCGATCAGCTCGTCCACGAGGGCGTCGCTCTCGGCCAGCACGTCGCGCATCCAGTCCTCGCGCAGCTCCGGCTTCGTGAAGGCGGCATGGATCCAGCGGCCGGTCACGGGGCTGGGCGGCGACTGGCCCACGTCCCGGTAGACGATATCGTCGCCCGGGCGCGCGGCGCGCCAGCGCTCGACGAAGCGCGCGGTCAGGCGGCGCGTGTGGGAGCCGTAGGCATCCCGGTCGGAGCGGCCGGGCCGGGCGCTGGCGTCGATCCACAGAAGTCTCGGCATGGGGGTCATCCATCCTGGTTGCGGGATGAGCCGGGCTCAGGCGCACCGGCTCGACGGACCCAGGATTGACGCTGGGTACGCGCCGCGACAAACTCCGACTTCTCAGCCGACGGATGAACCAGGATCAGGCATGGCGACGCGCAGGCTCCCTCCGCTCTCGGCGCTGCGCGCCTTCGAGGCGGCGGCCCGGCACGAGAGCTTCAAGCTGGCCGCGGCGGAGCTGGCGGTGACCCCGACGGCGATCAGCCATCAGATCCGCCAGCTCGAGGAGGCGCTGGGCGTCGCCCTGTTCGAGCGGCGGACGCGCCGGGTCGTGGTCACGGCGGAAGGGCGGATGCTGTTCCCGGTGCTGCGCGACGGTTTCGACGCCTTCGCGCAGGCGGTCGAGACGATCCGGACGCGGCGCCAGCGGCGGCCCCTGACGGTGTCGGCGACCACGACGTTCACGGCGCGGTGGCTGGTGCCGCGCGTCGCGGCGTTCCGGGCGGAGCACCCCTCCCTCGACCTGCGCCTGCACGCCTCGGACGATCCCGTCGACCTGCATGCCGGCGCCGCCGACGCGGCGGTGCGCTACGGCGCCGGCCCCTGGCCCGGCCTGATCGCGGAGCCGCTGATGCGCGACCGCTTTGCCCCGGTGTGCAGCCCCGCGCTCGGCGTCGGGGAGCCGGAGGACCTGCGGCGCGTCCCGCTGCTGCATTCGGAGTGGCGCCGGACGACGGCGGAGACGCCGACCTGGCGGCTGTGGTGCGAGCGCGCGGGCCTCGCCGGCATCGACGTCGAGGCGGGGATGGTGTTCACCGACGACAGCCACGCCGTCCAGGCGGCGGTGGCCGGCCAGGGCGCAGTACTGACGAGCCTGCTGCTGGCGGCGGACGAGCTGGCGCGCGGCACGCTGGTCCAGCCGTTCGGGCCGGTCATCGAGGGGCACCGGTACCAGTTCGTCTGCACGCGCGCGATGCTGGCCCATGAGGGCGTGCGGGCGCTGCG
>NZ_DASYHS010000031.1:0-20783 GCF_035998295.1 Arenibaculum sp.
GGCGGCCTCGCTGCCGGTGCTGGCCCAGCCCGATTTCCTGCTCGGCTCCCGCGTGCTCGTGCGCGCGCCCTCGGCGGCCACCGTGGTCCCGGTCGAGGACCCGTCGGCGGGCGACAGGCTGCTGGTGGTGCCCCTGCGCGAGGCCGGGGCGGTGTCCGCCCCGCACGCCTTCCTCCAGGCCCGGCTGCTGCCGGCGGCCCAGGGCATCGTCGTCCGCCCGGTCGCCGACGGCGTCGCGGTGCGCCCGGTGCGCGACGGGGTGGAGGTGACGGCCGACGGCGGGCTTCTCCTGTCCTCGCCGGAGGACCGGCTCCTGGCCGGCGCGCGGGAACCCGAGCCCGCCGGCGCGAAGGGGCCCGCCCCGCTGTTCGAGTTCGCGTCCTGGCGGCGCGGCGGGATCGACGAGTTCAGCGAGACGCGGCAGGCGCTGCAGCAGGCGATCGCGGATGCCGACGAGCCGGCGCGCGACCGCGGCCGGCTCGACCTCGCGCGCTTCTATCTCGGCCACGGTTTCGGGGCGGAGGCGGCGGGCCTGCTCTCCTTCGTCGCCGAGCGCCAGCCCGAGCTCGAGGACCAGCCGGAGTTCCGGGCCGCGCGGGGTGCCGCGCGGGTGCTGGCCGGCGACTGCCCCGGCGCCTCGGAGGATCTTGCGGCGCCCGGCCTCGACGGCTATCCGGAGGCGCTGCTGTGGCGCGCCGCCGCCGCCGCCTGCGCCGCGCGGTGGGAGGAGGCCGCCGCCGGCTTCGGCCAGGTCGGCGACGTGCTCGACCGGTACCCGGACCCGTTCTTCCGCAGGCTCTCGCAGCTCGCCGTCCAGGCGGCGGTCGAGACCGGCGCCGCCGACGAGGCGCTGCGGCTGGTCGAGCGGGTCTCCGCGCGCGTCCCAGGGGCGGAGGAGGCCCCGGCCATGGCCTATCTGCGCGGCCGCGCTGAGCAGCTCGCCGGCCGGCCCGACCGCGCGGTCGAGCTGTGGCGCGGTGCCGCGGAAGGCGCCGACCAGCTCTACCGCACGCGCGCGGAATTCGCGCTCGTCCGGCAGGAGCTGGAGGACGGGACGATCACCCCCGACCAGGCGATCGAGCGGCTGGAGCGCCTGCGCTTCGCCTGGCGCGGGGACGATTTCGAGCTGTCCGTCCTGCGCCGCCTGGGCGACCTGTACCTGGCCGCCGGCAAGCATGCGCTCGGCTTCGACACCTTGCGCACGGCCTTGCTGCTGTTCCCGGAGCATCCCGACGCGGCCGCGGTCGAAAGCCAGCTCCGGCAGGGCTTCTCGGAGCTGTTCGCGACGGACGGCGCCGCCGCGCTGCCCCCGCTCGACGCCTTGGCGCTGCACGGGCAGTACCAGGACCTGCATCCCTCCGGGCCCGAGGGCGACGTGATCATACGCCGCCTGGCGGAGCGCCTGGTCGAGATCGACCTCCTCGACCACGCCGCGGAGATGCTGACCCCCCTCGTCGAGAAGCGCCTCGCCGGCGTGGAGAAGGCCGAGGCCGGGGCGAGGCTCGCCTCGATCCGGCTGCTCGACGCCAAGCCGGCGCTGGCGATCACCGCCCTCGACGCGAGCGAGGTGGACGGCGTCCCGGGCGAGCTGGCCTCCGAGCGCAAGGTCCTGCGCGCCCGCGCGCTCGCGCAGACCGGCCGTCCCGCCGACGCGCTCGCCCTGCTGGCGGACGAGCCCGGGCGCCCGGCCGACCTGCTGCGGGTCGACATCGCATGGCGCGCCGGGAACTGGGCGGAAGCCGCCTCGGCCCTCGGCCGGATCGTCGGCCCGCCGCCCGCGGACGGGGCGCTGCTCGCCCCGCGCGAGACCCAGATGGTGCTGAACCGGGCCGTCGCGCTCGGCCTCGCCGACGACGCGGCCGGCCTGGAGCGGCTCGGCGCGGAGTTCGGCCCGGCGATGGCCGGCACGCCCGACGCGGACGCCTTCCGCGTGCTGACGCGCGCCGGCCAGGGCGGCGGGCTGGTCGACCTGGCGACGATCCAGCGCCGCGTCGCCGAGGTCGACGTCTTCCACAGCTTCCTCGCCGAGTACCGCAACGCCCGCCCGCCGGCGCCGGTCCCCGGGAGCTGAGCGCTCAGCCGCCGGCGCCGTTCGCGCGGCGAAGCGCCGGGCGCTCGTTGAGGCGGGCGACGTAGCGGTCGAAGGCCGGCTCCCCCTTCAGCGACGGCGCGCCGAACATCATGGCCCAGCTGATCTGCGCGCCGACATAGACGTCGGCCGCGGTGAACCGCTCGCCGAGCAGGTAGGGGCCGGGGTCGAGGGCCTGCTTGAGCGCGCCCAGCACGTCCTCGTAGCTGCCGTAGCCCAGCGCGCCCTTGCGGGCCACGGCGGGGCGGTCGAACATCCGGTCGGTGATCGCCGGCTCGAAGCAGCCGGCGCCGAAGAACAGCCAGCGGTAATAGGCGCCGCGCAGCGGGTCGTCCGTGGCCGGCGCCAGCCCCGCCTCGGGGAAGGCGTCGGCCAGGTAGGCGACGATCGCCGCCGTCTCCGTCACCACCACCCCGCGATGGACGATGGTCGGCAGCTTGCCCATCGGGTTCACCGCCAGGAATGCCGGCGTCTTGTGCTCGCCCTTCTCGAAGTCGAGGACGATGGTGCGCCGCGGCGCGCCGACCTCCTCGAGCATCCAGTTCACGATCTGCGCCCGGGACATGGGGTTGTAGTAGAAGACGATCTCGTCGGCGCTCATGCGTGGCTCCTCCCGTTTTTGCGACGAGGGGGAGGGTGGCCGCGCGCCGGTCCTTTGTCCAGCGCGCGCCTCTCAGAGCGGACTGGCCGACCCGAAGCTCTGGACCAGGGTGCCGGCGATCAGGTGCCAGCCGTCGACGAGCACGAAGAAGATGATCTTGAACGGCATCGCGATCATGATCGGCGGCAGCATCATCATGCCCATCGACATCAGGATCGACGCCACGACCATGTCGATGATCAGGAACGGCAGGAACAGCAGGAAGCCGATCTCGAAGGCGCGCCGCAGCTCCGAGATCATGAAGGCCGGGATCAGCACGTGCAGCGGCGTCTCCTCGGGCTGGGCGATCGGGCCGAGGCGCGCCATCTCCGCGAACAGGAACAGGTCCTCCTCGCGGACCTGGCGCATCATGAAGCCGTGGACCGGCTGCATCGCCAGCGCGAAGCCGTCCATCGGCTCGACCTCCTCGTTGATCAGCGGCACGATCCCCTGCGAGTAGGACTGCTGGAGCACCGGAGCCATCACGAAGAAGGTCAGGAACAGCGCGAGGCTGACCATGACGGTGTTGGGCGGCGTCTGCTGGACGCCCATCGCCGTGCGCAGGAACGACAGCACGACCACGATCCGCACGAAGCTCGTCACCATGATCAGGATCGACGGCGCCAGCGACAGGATCGTCAGCAGGGCGAAGATCTGCACGATCTGCGCGGTGGTCGAGCCGGCCCCGTCGCCGAAGTCGAGCGAGAGCGACTGCGCGGCCGCCGGGCCGGCGGCGAGCAGCGCTGCGGCCGCCGCGAGGGGCAGGAGGCGCTTCATCGCGCTCGCTCGCGTTCGGGCTCGGCCGCGTCGACCGCGTCGCGGAAGGCCGGCCGGGCCGGGATGCCGCGCTCGACGACGGTGTCGTCGCCGGGGCCGAGCAGGATCAGGTGCTCGGTGTCGTCGCGGCGCACCAGCACCAGCCGGCGCTTCGCGTCGACCGCCGCCACTTCCACGACCGAGAGGCGGCGCTGGCGCCCGCGGCTGAGCGCCGGGCCGCCGAAGCCGAGCCGGCGCAGCAGCAGCGCCAGCAGCGCGATCAGCCCGAGGACGAAGGCGAGTGCCAGCGCGAACTGGATGTAGGTCGAGTAGTCCATGTCGGGATGTGCCTCGGGTCGGCGGTCTTTGGGTTCAGCGGCCTTGGTTTCAGCGGCCTCGGGTTCAGCGGCCTCGGTTCAGCGGCCGTCGGGTTTGCGGCCGTAGGCGTCCGCCGCCCGGTTGTGCAGCGACGCCGCGGGCCGCGGCGGCCCGGCGATCCAGTTCCTGCAGTCCGCCTCCAGCGCGGTCAGTTCCGCGGCGAGGCGCAGCAGGCCCGGCAGGTGCCGCTTGCCCGCCTCGGGCGTCAGCATGTCGACGCCGCGGCAGATCTCGGCGACCCGGTCGTCCAGGCCTGCCAGGTCCGGCATCGCGCCCTCGGCCAGAAGCTGGCGGGCGGCGGCGACCGCCGTCCCGAGCTCGTCGATCGTCTCGGCCATGCGGGCGTCCAGCGCCGCGGCCGCGTCGGCCGCCCGGCCGGGGCCGCTCAACTCCGCCTCGCGCGCGGGGGCAGCTTTCCGTTCGCCCGGTACACGTAGGACAGGACCTCGGCGACCGCGATCAGCGCTTCGGACGGGATCTCGCAGTCGAGCTCGATCGCCGACAGCAACTCGGCCAGGTCCGCATCCTCGCGCACCTTGATGCCGTTCGCGAAGGCCAGCGCCACGATCTGCTCGGCCATCAGCCCCTTGCCGCTCGCCGCGACGCGCGGCAGCGACGAACCGCCGAGTTCGTACTGGAGCGCGACCGCCACCTGCCGCTTGCGCGGACCCGGCGGCGGGGATGGGGGGCTTTCGTCGTCGGTCAAGCGAAGCGTCCGCATCTGAGTTTCGGCTAGGTCTAAAGGCTAGCGGTTCATGCTTAAGTTTTCATTTACGGGGCCGGCCGGCAATTTCTGCCGCGCGGCCGCGGTCCGGCGCCGGAAACCCGGGGGAATCCGCGACTGGTCCGGAACCTGCAAGGTATCGGGCGGAACAGGGACGTGCGGGGCGGGGACGGTCGGGACGGCCGTCCGGGCTTCGAATGTCTTAGCGAAATCTTAACGCAAACCGCGCAAAGACTCGGCGCGGGATGATCCGGCAGGTGCTGGCCATGGACATGAACGGACTGGGCCTCTTCAGGCTCATCAAGGGCAAGATGGACTGGCTGACGCAGCGCCAGGAGGTCGTCGCGCACAACATCGCGAACGCCGACACTCCCGGCTACCAGCCCAGCGACCTGACGCCCTTCACGTTCCGCGCGGCCCTCGGCAACGCGGCGCGGCTGCCGCAGGCGCAGACTTCCGCCGGCCACCTGACCGGTACGGCCACAGGCGGCGGCCCGGCGCGCGAGGTGACGGAGCGCAAGCCCTACGAGACCGCGCCGGACGGCAACGGCGTCGTGCTGGAGGAGCAGCTGCTCAAGATCTCCCGCACCGGGACCGAGTACAACATGGCGATCAACCTGTATCGCAAGCACATGGGATTGATCCGGACGGCGATCGGCCGGGCCGGGTGACGGCGGGTCCGGCGGCGGGCGGCTGAAGGGAAGGGACGGGCATGGACCTCGATCGAGTGTTGCTGATCTCGGCGGCCGGCATGAAGGTGCAGGGCGCCCGGCTCAAGGTGATCGCGGAGAACCTCGCGAACGCGAACTCGACGGGGGAGACCCCGAACGACCTGCCGTACCGGCGCAAGACCATCAGCTTCAAGAACGAGCTCGACCGCGAGCTCGGCATCGACACGGTGCGGGTGCGCAAGGTGGACGTCGACCCCGGCGACTTCCAGCGCCGCTTCGACCCGAGCCATCCCAGCGCCGACGCGGAGGGATACGTCCTGTTCCCGAACGTCAACACGCTGGTCGAGGGCGTCGACATGCGCGAGGCCCAGCGCAGCTACGAGGCCAACCTGAACGTGATCGAGACGTCGCGGACGATGCTGAACCGCACGATCGACATCCTCCGCAGCTGACCGGCCAGGAGACGAGACCATGGTCACCCGCATCGCCGACGCCGTCTCCGCCTATGCGAGCGCTGCCGCCAGCGCGGCGAAGCCCGGTATCTCCCCGCCCACGGGCGGCCCGTCCTTCGCCGAGTTCGTCAAGGGCGCGGCCGAGGGCGCCGTCGCGCGCCTGGACCAGGGCGAGCAGGTCAGCGCCCAGGCCGCCGTCGGCAAGGCCGACCTGACCGACGTCGTGACGGCGGTGAGCAACGCCGAGGTGACGCTGCAGACCGTGGTCGCCGTGCGCGACCGGGTGGTCCAGGCCTACCAGGAAATCCTCCGCATGCCGATCTGACGGGCGCCGGCGGGCCGGGGGGCACGGCCGGCGCGGCGCCCCAAGGGCGGGATCGGGGGGCGGGGGCGGGGACAGGATCAGGGGCAGGGGACGGCGAGCAGGCATGAACGCGACCGACGTGCTGGACGTGATGCGCGAGGCCATCGTCGTCATGATCAAGATGGGCGGGCCCATCATGGCGCTGACCCTGGTGATCGGGCTGGCGATCTCGGTGTTCCAGGCGCTGACCCAGATCCAGGAGATGACGCTCACCTTCGTGCCCAAGATCATCGCCGTGTTCGGCGCCCTGCTGATCCTGATGCCCTTCATGCTGGCGACGCTGGCGACCTTCACCGAGCAGATCGCCGACCGGATCATCGGTCTCGGCGCGGGCGGCTGAGGCGGGCATGCTCGACTTGGTCGTCGAGCGCATGCTGGCGGGGAACGTCTACGCCTTCATGCTGGTGTTCGCGCGCATCGGCGCGACCTTCACCCTGCTGCCCGGCTTCGGCGACGCCTACGTGCCGATGCGGGTCCGCCTGCTGCTGGCGATCGCGATCAGCGTCGTGGTCGTCCCGGTCGTCGCACCCACGCTGCCGCCCCTGCCCAGCTCGGGGCTGGCGCTCGGCATGCTGGTGATGGCCGAGAGCTTCGTCGGCTTCTTCATCGGCTCGATCTCGCGCATCCTGCTGGCGGCGCTCGACGTCGCGGGCATGATCGTCTCGATGCAGACCGGGCTCGCGGCGGCGATGATGTTCAACCCCGCGCTGGCGACGCAGGGCACGCTGGTCGGCGTGCTGCTGACCAATCTCGGCATCGTCCTGCTGTTCGTGACCGACCTGCACCACCTGCTGATCCTGGCCGTGGTCGACAGCTACGGGGTGTTCGCGCCCGGAGCCGGGCTGCCGCTCCAGGATTTCGGGCGCGCGATCGTCGCCTTCGTGGGCGAGAGCTTCTCGGTCGGGGCGCGGATGGCGGCGCCCTTCCTGATCGTCGGGCTGATGTTCAACGTCGGGCTGGGCGTGCTCCAGAAGCTGATGCCCCAGATCCAGATCTTCTTCCTCGCGATGTCGTCCCAGATCGCGCTCGGGCTGGTCATGCTGATGATCACGCTGTCGGCGGCGATGATGTTCTGGCTCGCCTATCTGGAGGCCGGGCTGACCGGGCTGCTGGGGGCGCGCTGACATGTCGGAAGACCAGGACGACTCGCAAAAGACCGAGGACCCGACCCAGAAGCGCCTCCAGGACGCGCGCGAGAAGGGTCAGATCCCGATGAGCCGGGAGATCGGCACCTGGGCGACCATGTCGGCGATCCTGCTCGTCGTCGTGGCGCTCGCGCCGGGCATGGTCCGCGACCTGTCCTCGGCGCTGGCCGGCTATCTCGGCCAGGCGCACGCGATCCCGATGGACGGCGGCAATGTCGGCGCGCTGCTGGTGGATGCGGCCCTCCTGCTCGTGAAGACGCTGGCGCTGCCGATGCTGCTGCTCGCCGCCGTCGGCGTCGTGGCGACCTTGATCCAGACCGGCGGCCTGGTCGCCACCGAACAGATGAAGCCCACCTTGAGCAAGCTGTCGCCGCTCAAGGGCCTGACCCGCATGGTCTCGCCGAAGGGGCTGGTCGAGTTCGCCAAGAGCGTCGTGAAGCTGTTCGTCGTCGGCGCCGTCATCGGCTGGGTGCTGTGGCCGATGATGACCAGCCTGGAGCACTATGCCGGCCTCGACATGGCGCTCGTCCTGGGCGAGACGAAGGAACTGACGGTGCGGATGCTGATCGCGGTGGTGGTCATCCTCACCGTGGTCGCCGTCGCCGACGTCGTCTATCAGCGCCACGCCTTCCACAAGCAGCTCATGATGTCGCGCCAGGACCTGAAGGAGGAGTTCAAGCAGCAGGAGGGCGACCCCGCCGTCAAGGCGCGCCTGCGCCAGCTCCGCATGGAGAAGGCGCGCCGGCGCATGATGGCCAACGTGCCGAAATCGGACGTGGTGATCACCAACCCGACCCATTTCGCGGTCGCGCTGAAATACGAGCCGGGCACGATGCAGGCGCCGGTCGTCGTCGCCAAGGGGGCGGACCTGCTCGCGCACCGGATACGCGAGCTCGCGCGCGAGCACGGCGTGCCGATCGTGGAGAACCCGCCGCTGGCGCGCGCGCTGCACGCCTCGGTGGAGATCGACGAGGAAATTCCTGCCGAGCATTACCGTGCGATGGCGGAAGTCATTTCCTATGTGTTCAAACTCAAGAACCGCAGGCTGCCCCAGTGACGTCGCGCCGTCCGGCTCCCCCGCCGGAAGCCACCGAGTACCCAGGACCCGAATTGAAGGACCTCGCTCAGCTTCTCCCGACCGACGCCGTCGACCCGCAGGGCAAGGGTCATCCGCCGCCGGCCGGCTCCCCCCGGTCCGTGCTGCGCACGGTGGCCGGCGGGATGGCGGCCCTCGCGGCGATCGGCTTCGCGGGGATGGGGCTTGCGGCGTCCGGGGCGGTCGAGGACCCCTTCCTGCTCGCCTCGGCGTCGACCCTGGCGATCGTCGCGGTCGCGGCGGCGGTCGCCTGGCGTGCCGGGCACATCGAGGCGAAGGCGTCGCGCGACCGCCTGCTGCTGGGCGAGGCGTTCGAGGAGTCTTTCTGCGGGCGCCTCGTGGTCGGCCCCGAGGGCGGTGCCGCGCATGTGAACGCGGCGTTCTGGCGGCTGGTCGACTGCACCGGGGCCACGCCGCTCGACGGCCTGCGCCGGCAGTTCGACCACGACCCCGAGATGGCCGAGCGGTTCCGGCGCATCGCCGCGGCGGCCGCCGCGGGCAGCCCGGCGCAGGCGGAACTGTCGCTGCGCCGCCGCCGCGACGCGCTGGACTGGCGCCACGTCCAGGCGCTGCCGCTGGCGCGCGCGCCAGGCTACGTCGAGTGGCGGATCGAGGACGTCACCGCCCGCAAGGAAGTCGAGCAGGTCATCCGCGAGGAGCAGAGCAGCCTGCTGGACTTCATGGACCACGCGCCGGTCGGCTTCTACTCCGTCGATCTCGACGGCCGGTTCCTGTTCGCGAACGCGACGCTGGCGCGCTGGCTGGGATGCGAGGCGCGCGACCTCCTCGACGGCGGCGGGCCGAGGCTGCACGACGTGCTGGCGGAGCCGCCGCCCGGCGCCGCGCCGTTCACGCCGTTCCCCGGGGACAAGGCGCGCGGCGAGGTGCTGATGCGGGGGCTCCAGGGCCGCCTGTTCCAGGCGAGCGTCGCCCAGAGCGTGCTCCACGGCGCCGACGGCGGCGTCCTGCGGACCCGGTCGGTCGTCCGCGACCTGTCGCCCGAACGCGAATGGCGCGAGGCGCTGCGGCTGTCCGAGCAGCGCTTCCAGCGCTTCTTCGAGGACGCGCCGATCGGCATCGCGCTGGTCGAGGAGGGCGGGCAGGTGGCGGAGTGCAACCGCGCCTTCCTCGCGATGATCGGCAGCCAGCTCCAGGACATCCTCGGCCGGCCGCTCGGCGACCTGATCCACCGCAGCCAGCGCGCGGAGGTCGTCGCCCGCCTGAACGCCGTGTCCCACGGCTCGGACATGACGGCGCCGATGGAGGTCAAGCTGCGCGGCGCGCGCGAACTGGTGGCGCAGCTCTACGCGAGCCGCCAGGCCGCCGGCCCGGCCGGCAGCACCTTGAACGGCCCGGTCCCGGGCCCGGCCGGGGGCTCGGCCGGCGGCCATGGCCTCATCCTCCACTTCATCGACCTGACGGAGCAGAAGAACCTCGAGGCCCAGTTCGCCCAGAGCCAGAAGATGCAGGCGATCGGCCAGCTCGCCGGCGGCGTGGCGCACGACTTCAACAACCTGCTGACGGCGATGATCGGCTTCTGCGACCTGCTGCTGCTGCGCCACAAGCCCGGCGACCAGTCGTTCAGCGACATCATGCAGATCAAGCAGAACGCGAACCGGGCGGCAAACCTGGTCAGGCAGCTCCTCGCGTTCTCCCGCCAGCAGACGCTGCAGCCGCGCGTGCTGAGCCTGACCGACGTCCTGGCCGAGCTGTCCAACCTGCTGCGCCGGCTGATCGGCGAGAACATCGAGCTGCGCCTCCTGCACGGCCGCGACCTGGGCCTGGTCAAGGTCGACCAGGGCCAGCTCGAGCAGGTGATCATCAACCTCGCGGTCAACGCGCGCGACGCCATGCCCGAGGGCGGGCGGCTGACGGTCGTCACCAGCAACCATTCCGCCGCCCAGCCGATCCGGCGCGAGCACGAGGAGATGCCGCCGGGGGACTACGTCGTCCTCGAAGTGATCGACACCGGCGTCGGCATCCCCAGGGAGAACCTGAGCAGGATCTTCGAGCCGTTCTTCTCGACCAAGGAGGTGGGGTCGGGCACCGGGCTCGGCCTGTCCACGGTCTACGGCATCGTGCGCCAGACCGGCGGTTTCGTCTTCGTCGACAGCGCCCCCAACGAGGGGGCCAAGTTCACGATCTACCTGCCGCGCCACCGCGAGAGCGAGCAGGCGGCCGAGGCGTCGGCCGTCCCCGACCCGCGCGAGCGGGCGAGCAGCGACCTGACCGGCAGCGGCACCATCCTGCTGGTCGAGGACGAGGACGCGGTCCGGGTGTTCAGCGCGCGGGCGCTGCGCAACAAGGGCTACCAGGTCATGGAGGCCCGCAGCGGCGAGGCGGCGCTGGAGCTGCTGTCGGACACCGAGGTCCGGGTCGACCTGCTGGTCAGCGACGTGGTGATGCCGCAGATGGACGGGCCGACGCTGATCCGCAAGATCCGCCCGCTGCGCCCCCACCTGAAGGTGATCTTCATCTCCGGCTATACCGAGGACCGGTTCCGCCAGCACCTCGAAGGCGGCGAGCACGTCGACTTCCTGCCGAAGCCGTTCAGCCTCAAGCAGCTCGCCGGCAAGGTGAAGGAAGTGCTGCGCGGCGGCCGGGACTGAACGGGCCGCCGTTCTTGCCCGCACCGGGTTCCGCAGTTCGCGGGCATTATACTTCCGATCGTGGATGCACGAATGCGCCGTCACCGTTGACGGCGGTTCGAATGCTGCCCGCGTAATGTCAATTGATATTCCATGGCATGTAAAACTGGCTCGTTGGACAGGTGATTATTCGTAAGTATTTGTTAATGTAATGCCGGAAGGCGGAATTTTGACCTTGTTCATTTTCTGAGAACTGAAGTTCTCGTTCGAAAACATGAAATCGGTCGAAGTTCCCCGCAATCGGTCCCAAGAGAGAGGCGGTTCCATGGTGGTCGTGCAACATGCCGGGGAAGACGCGGAAACTCACTCGGGTGGACGGACGGCTCTCGCAGACCTGGAGGCTTCGTTCGCGGGACATCCGATCTGGAAGGCGAAGCTTCTGCTTTGCCTGTCGTCCGGATGGGCCTCGCCGGAGGACCTGCGCATCGTCGAGCCGGTGCTTGCCGCGGCTGCCCGGACGCATCGGACATGTCGTTCCGCGTTCGGCGACGCCGGCGGCGACCGGGCGCCTGGTCCGGGCGAGGACCGGGACCATCCGTCTTCCGACGCTCCGACATTCGCCTTGTACTTCGAGGAGAAGTACAAGGCCTTCTGTCGCGAGCGCCCGGAGGCGGAGGTGGCGGCTTTCCTCGCGGGAGGCGGGCTGGCGGTCGAGCGCAGCCTGTCGGCTCTGGCGACGGCCCGTCTCAAGGCGGGGATGCCGGCGCCGGCCGAGGAGGTGCGGCGCGAGGACATGCCGGTCGGCGGAGGACCGGCGGTACTCCGCTCGGCCGCCGAGTACGCGCTGTCGCTGCACTTGCGGCTGCTCGAAGACCTCTACGGGGCGCTGCGCTCCGAGCGTGTCGCGGATGCGTTCGAGCGGATCCAGGCGCGGCTGAGCCTGGAGCGGCCGGAGGAGCCGCCGATCCCCCTTCGGCCGGGTGTCGGCGAGATCATGCTCGTCGAGCGCGACGCCGACCGTGACATCGAGTTCTCGGTCGAACGCTACCCGTGCACGGCAGAGACGCTGGATCCGCGGGTGGTCCGCATTCCGCCCGGCAAGACCAACAACCTGCACAAGCATGCGCACGAGACCCTGTTCTGCTTCATCGACGGCACCGGGGAGATTCTGGTCGGGACGACCTGGGTGCCGGTGAAGGCGGGAGACGCGGTATTCGCGCCCCGCTGGGCCATGCATCAGACCCGCAACACCGGGACCGGCGAGTTGGTGCTTCTCGCGATCACGGACTATTACCTCACCAGCCGGGTCTATGTAGGGAAATACGACAAGATCTAGGTCGGCCGGGCGTCGCTCCCCGGCGAAGCCGCGCGCCGGAACGCGCCCGACCTGCCATTGCGCCCCTTCTCGCCGACCGTCCGGTCGCTCCGACGAGGGTTCCGAATGCCGCGAGCCAACAGCAATACGGGAGAAGCAGGATGAATGCCTTCTGGGAGCTTGCCGACGCTACGCGCACACAGACGGAATATCTGGCGGATCGGCGCCTGCAGTCCTTGCGCGAGCTGCCGCTGTCGACGTTGAAGAAGATTTTCGTGCAGTACCGCTTCTTCACGATCTACTACATCAATGACCTCGGCCTTCTGGTCCATCGCCTGCCTTTCGGCAATCTGCGCAGTCTCCTGGCCGAATTCTTGAGCGAGGAACTCGGCGAGGGCGATGCCGCTCTCGCCCATCCCCGGATCTACGACGATTTTCTCGCCAGCATCGGCGCGGACCCCGCCACCTTCGAGGGCTGCGCTCTCGGGACCAACGTCCAGCTCCTGGAGGAGATCAGCTCGCTCGTGGCGACGCAGTCGCCCGCGGAGGCGGTCGGGCTGCGCGGCCTGGGCGGTGAATGCCTGTGCCAGCTCTATCTCGAAGCGATGCACGTCCACTTCAGCAAGAACCCGGAGATCGTGGCCATTGCCGATCGCGTCGACTGGCGGTTCTGGGACATCCATGCGGGAGAAGTCGACATCACGCACCGGTTGCTCCTGCGAGCTGCCATCGACGAGGAGATCGCGCGCTCGCCCGAGCTCGAGGCCGACATCCGCCAGGGCTACGAGAAGAGCAAATATTCCTGGGACGCGTTCTGGTCCAACATCTTCGCCGCCGTGGACGACGCACCGGTCGCTCCGGCGGCGGGCGTCGCGCCGGCCATGGTGGCCAAGTGACCCGTGCGCTGGATCTGAACCTCGCGCGCCAGGCGCTCGATGCCGCGATGCGGGGGGCGATCGAGCGCCGCGCCGCGGTCGGCATCTCCGTCGTGGACGGGCGCGGCGACCTGGTGGCCATGCTGCGGATGGATGGCGCCCCCTGGTACACCGTTGCGGTCTCGCGCGGGAAGGCGGCTGCCGCGGCCGCATTCGGAAAGCCGAGCGGCGAACTGGCGCCGAGGGCGGACATGCCGGCATTCCGGATGCTGCAACACGAGGATGGCCTCGTCGCGCAACAGGGCGCGGTGCCCATCCGTGTCGCCGGGCGCGTCGTCGGTGCGATCGGTGTCAGCGGGGCGACCAGCGAGCTGGACGAGCAGATCGCCATCGACGGGGCATCCGCGGTTCAGGTCCAGGAGGCGTCCTGATCGGGTGTCGGCATCCGATCGTGCGGTCGCAGCAGCCCCCCGTCCGCTTCGGACGGGGGGGCGTCCCATGCCCGCGTGATGGCGCGCGCCTGGTTCGGCCTCGACGTGTCGGCGGAACCGATCGGCTGCCTGGGGCGGGGGTAGCGCTGCCAGGGAAAATGCCAGTTGGTATCGGAGGTGCAGCGCTGTAGCTGGGCCTGGTTCGCGGTTACGAGACCGAGCATCGCCGCCTTGAGCACGGCCTGGCCGGTATGGGCCGCACCCAGCTTGCGTCGGGCATTCTCGAGGTGGAATTTTATCGTCCTGGGGCTGAGGCCGAGGATCTGGCCGACATCCGTGCGGCTCTTGCCCCGCGCCGCCCATTGCAGGCACTGCAGTTCGCGCGGGGTCAGCGCATCGTTCCGCGGCGGGCCGCCGGAATCGGCGAGCCTGCTCGCATGGGCGTGCAGGTAGACCGACATGGCGTGCAGCACGACGTGGCACGGCCGGAGCCCGGCATCGACCGGTTCCTCGTTCCCGAACGCGAAGGTCACGACGGCGAGGCGGCCGGGCACGTTGTCGTAAACCGGAACGATCAACGCCGTTCGGGCGGCGCCGGGGCAGGCTCCCTCCCATTCCTCGAGGAACGGCAGGTGCCTGCCCGCTGCACGCTCGACGACGGCGCCGAGCCGTTGATGCTCGGCCATCGGACGGGGGGTGGCGCCGGAAACGATGATCAGGCTGCCGGCCAGGCGGCCGGCCGCGCGGTCGGACGACCGCAAGCGGGCGGTCTCGCAGCGGACATATGCGAAGGCGTCGACGCCGACCTCGTGCGACGCCTCCTGCATGGCGTCCCGGAGCTCGTCCAGCGAGCGTGCCTCGGCGAGGTGTGCGATGAACCGGTCGAACAGTCGCATGGCGTCCTCCTCGAAGCTGCGATGCGGTTCGCGCGGACGTCCGTCTCCGTTCAGCGCGTCTGCGCCGCCGGTGCCGTCCGGTTCCGCCGTCTCGACAGGACCCCGCCGACCAGCATGACCCCGAGGGTGACCAGAACGATGCCGATCACGGTCGCCGGCGACGGGATCTCGCCGAGCAGGGGGATGCCGAGCAGCGCCGCCAGCCCGGGCGTGAGCGCCCCGAAGACCGCCGCGCGCGGCGCACCCAGCCTGCGGACGGCCTCGGCGTAGAAATACAGCCCGAGGATGGCGACGCCGATCCCCTGGACGACGCCCTGGAACAGCACGTCCGACCACGACGCGGTGAGGAGGTTCGGCTGGAACAGCCCGAAATAGATCGGAGCGAAGATGACGCACGAGCAGACGTTCACCAGGGCGGCCGCGTGCCAGGACGTGATCCCGGACCGCCGCTGCGCCAGCGTGTACCCCGCGAACAGGCAGCCGCAGAGCAGGAACAGCAGGTCTCCCCGCCATTCGCCCCCGGCGCGGTCGAACACGAGAGAGTAGCCTCCGATGCATGCGACGCCGGTGGCGACCGCCGCGAAGCCCACGAGCTGCGGCCGGTCATACCGTTCGCCGAAGAGCAGTGCGGCCAGCAGTGCCACGAACAGCGGCATCGCGCCGATCATCAGCGTGCCGACATGGGAGGCCGGCGCGAACAGCATGCCGGTCGAGGTGAGGAGCATGAAGGGCGCGCCGGCCCCGGTGACCATCATGACCGCCCGGCTGATCCCGATCTGCTTCAGGGCGAAGCCCTTGCGGACGAGGACCGGCCACAGGAACAGGCTGGCGACCGAGAAGCGCAGGAAGGTGACGTCCTGCGGCTCGAGGGTGGTCGTCACTGCGAACCGCGTCGCGACCGCCCAGCTCGCCCAGATCAGCGCGACCGCCAATCCGGAAAGGACGCCGAGGGTGACGTTCCAGCGGGAGGTGGCAAGGACGGTTGCGGCCGGCGGGGCGGTGATCGCTTGGCTCGGGCTGCTGACGGTCATGAGATGCTCCGGATTGCGATCCGACGCGTCCACGGCCGGAAGGGAGAGGTCGTGGGCCCCTTTCCGTCAGCCGTCCCGGGATCGCTTCTTCCGGGGAATGCTGCTAGGTCGGAATATATGATTCAAATGCATTCTTCGAATGATGATTATGAAAGATATCTATTATCTTGAGGTGCTCGGTCACGCCTTCGCGCAAGCTGTCGACGGCGGCCGCGAGGTTGCCGAGCGACGGTCCTTGGAGCATGGCGATCGTCGCTTCGAGCGAGAAGTCGGCGACGTCCACCATGCACAGCCGGCTGCGATGCGGGCTGGCTTCGAACTGCCGCCACGGCACCAGGCCGAGACCTCCGCTGCGTGCGATCAGGGAGAGCTGGAGATCCTCGCCGAACACCTCGGCGGCGATCCGCATCGGCGCATTGATGCGGTCGAACGCCCGCTGCAGGGTCATGCGGCAGCCGCATCCGGCCGGGTTGAGGACCCAGCCTTCACCGACGAGGGCTTCCAGGGTGACGCGTCCCTCGAAGCTCGTATCCCGGCGTGCGACCACCACCACCCGTTCCGGCCCGGCCTCCGTCACCCGGACGCCCTTCGGAATCGTATGGTTCGCCGTGATCAGGCCGATGGCGCAGTCGAGGGCGCCGTTGCGGATCTCGTCGAGCAGGCGTGACGTCCAGTTCGAGCTGATCTGAAGCGTGAGGCGCGGGAAGCGGCGTCGCAGGTCGTCGATCGGCGAGGTCAGGACGACCTCCGCCAGGCCGTGGGCGATGCCGATGCGCAGGTCGCCCGCAGGCTCGCCGACGCTCGATATGTAGGCTTCGAGGTCGACGACCGTCTTGAGGATGCGGCGGCAGTGCTCCAGCACCTGGCGGCCCGCCGGCGTGAGTGCCGGCGGCTTGGTGCTGCGGTCGAGGAGTGTCAGGCCGACGGCGGCCTCGAAGTTCTGCAGGCGCCGCGTCATGGCCGGCTGGGTGAGGTTGAGGCGCAGGGCGGCGCGGTTGACGGATCCGGTCTCCGCGACGGCGACGAACGCCTTGATGTCGTGCAGGTTCATGATGCCTCGCCCGTTTCCGTCCGCCGGCCGTGGGCGTCCGCGCGCCGGCGATGCGGTCGTCCGGAAGGTGCGTTCCGCGGCAGGGACCCGCAAGACCTTACGGGACAGGATGCTCGAACGCACCAATGTTTCGCTTCGCCGGGTCTTTTTGATGGCGGGCGACTTGGGGTGGTGCAATATGGTCGAAGCCCGGACGGCCTCGCGTCGGCCGCGCGTCGCGAACCCTCGATTCGAGATTTGACATGATCGATTTCGACAGGTTTTCGCTCGGTCTCCGTTCGGCCTGTCACCGGCGCGACCTCGTGGAGGCGATGGCGGAGGTGCTCTCCGGCGTCGGTCTTCGGTTCGCGTACGGCGTCGCCAGCATCCTCGATACCCGGCAGTTCGAGTGCCTGCGCTCCGACGACCCCTCGGCGCGGGGAGGCCGTGACGGTGATTGCGGGCAGATGGACCTCGTCGTCGAACGGGCCGCCGCGGAACGCCTGCCGTTCTTCTGGTGGGCGCCGGCGGATGCGCCGGCCGGGACGGGTCCGGTGCGGGCGCCCGCGCCCGCCTGGGCCGGCTCGGCGGCCGGCTGGGCGGTCCCGGTGCATGACGGCCTCGGCTACGTAGCCGCCATGAGCTTCGGCACGCTCTGCACGGGCGATGCCATCGAGGCCGTCGTGGAGCGGCACAAGCCCACTCTCCACGTGATGGCGATCCACTTCCACGCCCGGGCCCGCGAGCTGCCGGCCGTCGCGTCGCCCGCTGCCTGTCCCAGATTGACGCGCCGGGAGCTGCAGTGCCTCGAAGGAATCGCCCGGGGCAGGAGCCGGGCGGATATCGGCCGCGACCTGGGTGTCAGGCCGAGGACGGTCAAGTTCCACCTCGAGAGCGCGCAGCGGCGGTTTCAGGTGGCCAGCACCACGCAGGCCGTCATGTGCGCCGCCCTCCTCGGACTGATCTCCCGCGAATAGGGCCCGGGCGGAGGCGGGTCAATCCGCGGTGGCCTCGGGTACCCTGGAGCGCTCGAGCAGCTTCAGGACGCCGACCACGTCGTCGTCGCCCAGCCCCGCCCGGACGGCTTCCGCGAAGAGCTTCTCGTTGGTTGCGGCGACCGGGGTCGAAAGGCCGGCCCGGCGAGCCTCCTCGCAGATGAGGCGGATGACCTCGGCGACGGTCTTGACCGACGCTTGCTGGGAGAAGTCGCCCGCGAGCAGCTTCGGCGCCTTGCCGCGGTAGAGATCGTTCGCCATCGGGCCGGCCAGGACGATCTCGAAGAACTGATCGAGGTCCAGTCCGATCCCGCGCGCGAAATGGGTAGCCTCCGTCACCGCCTCGAACATCGCGATCAGGAGCAGGTTGTTGGCCAGCTTCATGCGCATCGCGCCGGGCGGCTGGCCGCAGCGGATCGTGGCCTTGCCCAGGGCGGCGAAGATCGGCTCGACCCCGTCGATGGCGGTCGGGTCGGCCGCCGCCGCCATGATGACCAGTTGCGCCGCTTCCGCCGGCTTGCGCGATCCCGAGACGGGAGCCTCGACGTAGCGGCCGCCGGCGGCGGCGACGTCGGCTGCCAGCGCCTGCGAATAGGCGGGCGCCACCGTGCACATCGTGACGACGATCTTGCCTTCGATCGGAACTCCGACGCGACCGTCGGGGCCGCGTTCCAGCACCCTGTCCATCTCGCGGTCGTTGGGCAGCATCAGGACCACCGCCTCGCTTCGCGCGATCGCGTCGCGGGCCGTATCCGCGACCGCGATCCCGGCCGCGCGGAACGGTTCGCAGCGGGCGGACGACCGGTTGTGGACGGTCAGTGCGAACCCCGCTTTCGCCAAGTTCCAGGCCATGGGTTCGCCCATGACTCCCAACCCGATCATGCAGACGTCCATGGTTCCCTCATCTGCTGCGCGTCCCGCATCCGGGACCGGCTTCGGCATTCCATGATAGAAGGCCACGGGACCCCGGACGTCGGCACCTGTCCAACTGGACAGCCCTCGTTCGCGCGGCCGCGGGGCGGATGCGGCGCGCGGCGTGCGTTCATTCTCCGTTCCAGATTTCTATTGGTGTTCGCGAACGAAACGCGTACAGTCGCGGCATTGCACTCCCGTCCGCCGTATGAGAGAAGAGGGCCTGCACATGTCGTCCGCACCCTTGCGTTTGGTTGAAAATCCCATGGATAAACAGAAGGCGCTCGAGGCAGCCCTCAGCCAGATCGAACGGTCGTTCGGCAAGGGCTCCATCATGAAGCTGGGCGCACGAGAGAGCCTGGTTGAAACCGACGTGATCTCGACCGGCTCGCTCGGCCTCGACATCGCGCTCGGCATCGGCGGCATTCCGCGCGGCCGGATCATCGAGATCTACGGCCCGGAAAGCTCCGGCAAGACCACGCTCGCCCTGCATGCGATCGCCGAGGCGCAGAAGCACGGCGGCACCTGCGCCTTCGTCGATGCGGAACACGCCCTCGACCCGAGCTACGCGCGCAAGCTCGGCGTCAACGTGGACGAACTGCTGATCTCCCAGCCCGACGCGGGCGAGCAGGCGCTCGAGATCGCCGACACTCTGGTACGCTCCGGCGCGATCGACATCCTGGTGATCGACTCGGTGGCGGCCCTCGTGCCGCGGGCCGAGCTCGAAGGCGAGATGGGCGACAGCCATGTCGGCCTGCATGCCCGGCTGATGAGCCAGGCGCTGCGCAAGCTGACCGGCTCGATCTCCAAGTCGCGCTGCACCGTGATCTTCATCAACCAGATCCGGCTGAAGATCGGCGTCATGTTCGGCAACCCCGAGACGACGACGGGCGGCAACGCGCTGAAGTTCTATGCCTCGGTCCGGCTGGACATCCGCCGCATCGGCGCGATCAAGGACCGCGACACCGTGGTCGGCAACCAGACCCGGGTCAAGGTGGTCAAGAATAAGATGGCCCCGCCGTTCCGGGTCGTCGAGTTCGACATCATGTACGGCGAGGGCGTCTCCAAGGTCGGCGAGCTCCTGGACCTCGGCGTCCAGGCCGGCGTCGTCGAGAAGTCGGGCGCCTGGTTCAGCTACGACGGGCAGCGGATCGGCCAGGGGCGCGAGAACGCGAAGCAGTTCCTGCGCACCAATTCCGAGATCGCGAACGCGATCGAGCAGAAGGTGCGGGCCAATTCCGGCCTCGTCGCCAGCGCCATGATGGGCACGCCCGAGACCGACGGCGAGGCGTCCTCCCCGGACTGACCCGCGGCCCTCCCTGCCGCCGCTGCCGGCCGCGCCCTCCAGGCGCGGCCGTTCGCGTTTGCGCCCGTTACGCCGGCTCGGCGCTGCGTTCGGCGATCATCTCTCGGAACGCCGGGCGGGCCTGGCAGGCCTCGATCCACGCCTTCAGATGCGGGTAGTCGTCGAACACGCCCGGCACCGGCTGGGCATAGCGCAGCACTTCCGCCAGGTTCAGGTCGGCGACGGTGAACCGCCCGCCGACCGCGTGGCCGCCCTGCGCGCGCAGCGCTTCGTCCAGGATGCCGAACGGGCGCCGCAGCGCCGCGACCGCCGTTTCGATGATGCCGGGGTTCCGCTCCCGGTCGGCATAGTTGAGGACGATCTTCACGGAATGCGGCTCGCACTCCGTCGCGGCCCACAGCGTCCACATCGCCGTCAGCCCTTCCTCGCGGATGTCGGCGGGCGCCAGCGGCCCGCCATGCTTCCTCGCGAGGTAGAGGTTGATCGCCAGCGACTCGATCAGCACGAGGCCGTCGTCCTCGATGCAGGGGATCAGCCCGTTCGGGTTGACCGCGAGGAAGGCGGGCGACGCGGTGTTGAGCGGCGCGTCGGCGGCCGAGGGGTCTGCCAGCCGGTAGGCCTGGATCACGGGCACCAGCTCGTACGGGATGCCGAGCTCCTTGGCCAGCCAGACGTTGCGCGACGCGCGCGAGCGGAGAACGCCGTAGATCTTCAGGGGCATCATGGTCCTCGACGGTTATGCCCGCAGCATAGCCGGGACGCATCGCGCCGCAAGGCCGCTTGACAAAGTTCCTATTTTGTTCCAGGTTGTCCTACGCGCAGTCGCAAGGAGCAGGCCCGTGACGCTCGACCCCCGCCAGGAACTGTTCTGCCGCCTGGTCGCCAACGGCGCCACCCCCGCCACCGCGGCCCGCATGATCGGCTACGCCGACCCGGCCGCGGGCGAGACGCTGCTGGCCGAGCCCGGCATGGGCGAGCGCGTGGCCACATTGTCCGCCGCCCGCGAGACCGGCCACGCCGCCATGTTCGAGCGCCTGGAGGCCTGGCTGTCCCACCTGGTCGAGCACTCCATCGCCAACGGCCAGACCG
>NZ_DASYHS010000040.1:0-50329 GCF_035998295.1 Arenibaculum sp.
CCGACCATGAAGGCGAGTTCGAAGCCTTCCTTGGACACGGCATCGGGCGAGGTGCGCGACAGGAGCCCCAGCATGAAGCCCGTCCCCAGGTCGAAGGCGACGTAGTCCGGTACGGCGAACACGGGCTCGCGCCCGAGGAGCCTGGAATAGAAGGCGGCGCTTTGCGTCGGGTTTTCCACGTAGAGGATCAGCAGGTTCGGCATTCGATGGTCCATGGTCCGTCTCCCTTGTTGCCGGACCAGCCTAGGCGGCGCTGCTGCCAGAAAGCGGCAGCAGCCTCACATCTCCGCGCCGTGCCCGTCCTTGCGGCGCCATTCCTTCAGGAGTGCGGCGCGGCGCCGCGGGTAGCGTTCGCCGGTCTCGGAGAGTTCGATCAGGCGGTCGGTCCGGAAATGACGGAAATCCTGCCTCGCTTCGCACCAGGCGGCGAGAAGGCGCGTCCGGTCGAAGAAGGCGAGGGCGAAGGGCCAGACGACGCGCTCCGACACGGCGGCGTTGGCGTCGCCGTAGACGATCCGCAGCTTCCGCTCCCTTCGGATCGCCTTGCGGACGGCCGCGAGGTCGATGCTCTCCGCCGTCGGCGGGCGGGGCCCGACGAGGAGGGTGCTGCCCTCCAGGTCGTCGCGCAGGTCGTCCGGCAGCACGGCGGCGATCTTGGCCAGCGCGTCCAGCGCCGCCGCCGACAGGGCATGGTCGGGTTGCTTCGCCACCCAGCGCGACCCGAGCACGATCGCCTGGATCTCCTCGTCCGTGAACATCAGCGGCGGCAGCACGAAGCCCGGGCGCAGCACGTAGCCCAGTCCGGCCTCGCCGTCGACCGGCGCGCCCATGCCCTGCAGCGTCGCCACGTCCCGGTAGATCGTGCGCAGGCTGACGCCCAGTTCGCCCGCCAGCGTCCGGCCGCTCACCGGAAGGCGGTGACGGCGGAGAACCTGGATCAGGTCGAGCAGGCGTTGGGATCGTCCCATGCGGATGGCTCCGTCTCCAGTTCCCGCCGGCCGCCGCTCACCACCCGCCGCCGAGCGCGCGGTAGAGGCTCACCGCCGCGTTGAGGCGGGCGAGGCGCGTCTGCTCCAGCGTGTCCTCCTGCTGGAACAGGGTACGCTGCGTCTCCAGCACGGTCAGGAAGCTGACCACGCCCGCGCGGTAGCGCGCCTCCGCCAGCTCGTAGGCGCGGCGGGCGGCTGCGGCGGCGGCGCGCTGGGCCTCCTCGGTCGCGGCTAGGAACTCGATCGCGGCCAGGGCGTCCTCGACGTCGCGGAACGCCGCGAGCACCGCTCCGCGATAGGCTTGCACCAGTTCGGCCCGGCGCGCCTCGCTGAAGTCGCGCTGGCCCGCCAGGCGGCCGGCGTCGAAGACCGGCGCGACCAGGCCGGAGGCGAGGTTGGCCAGCAGGCCGGCGGGGGAGAAGAGCTCGGACAGGGCGTCGCTCGCGAAGCCGGTGCTGCCGGTCAGCCGGATCGAGGGCAGCATCGCCGCGCGCGCGGCGCCGACATCGGCGCTCGCGGCCGCCAGCGCCGCCTCCCTGCTGCGCAGGTCCGGCCGGCGCTCGAGCAGGTCGGCGGGCAGGTCGGCGGCGACGCGCGGCAGCTCGACGGTGGCGAGCGTCGAGGCCTCGATCCGCAGGTCGCCCGGAGGCCGGCCCAGCAGGGTGGCGAGCGCGTTCCGGGTCTCCGCGCGCCGCTGTTCGAGCTGCGGCAGCGTGGCGCGCAGCGCCGCGACGGCGGCGCGCTGCTGGGCCAGCTCGAGCGCCGAGGCGACGCCCAGCGCCTCCTGCTGCTCCACCAGCGCCAGGACGCGCTCGGCCGTGGCGAGGATGCGGCGGGTCCGCTCGATGCGGTCGCCCAGCGACAGGTACTGGAAATAGGCCGTCGCGACCTCCGCCGACAGGCTGAGCGCCACCGCCTCGCGGTCGTACTCGCTGGCGATCCGCTCGGCCAGGGCGGCTTCGGCGCCGAGGCGGTTGCGTCCCCAGAGATCGACCTCGTAGCTCGCGTCGAAGGTGCCGCGGAAGCTGTCGGTCGTCCGGTTGCCGCCCTCGCCGCGCCAGCTCCGCGATCCCGACCCGGCCCCCTCGACGCTCGGGTAGAGGTCGGCGCCGGCGACGCGGACCAGGGCGGACGCCTGGGCGATGCGGTACGCGGCGGCCGCCAGGTCCGGGTTGGCGCCGTACGCCGCGGCGACGAGGCGGCTCAGCTCCCGCGAGCCGAAGCTGTCCCACCAGTCGGCGCCTTCGGCCGCGGCGGGCCCCGGCTGCCCGGCCGGGCGGCTCCAGTTGGCCGGGACCGGGACGTCGGGCCGCTCGGCCGCCGGCAGCGCGGCGCAGCCGGCGAGCAGGAGCGCGAGCAGGAGTCCGGGCAGGGCCGCGGGGACGCGCGGGCGGGACGGCTGCCGGGCCATGGGGAGGCTTCCCTGCGCAGGGGTCATTCGGCCGCCGCCGCCCGTGGGCCGTCGGGCGGATCGTTGGCGATCCGCGGGCGCCCTTCGGCCTCGCCGAGCTCGCGGTCGAGCCGGCGTTCCTCGGCCGCGCGCGGCTTCGACAGCCCGGCGAGCAGCAGGAAGGCGACCGGGGTCAGGAACAGGGTGAACAGCGTCGAGATGCCGAGGCCGCCGACGACGATCCAGCCGAGCGCCTCGCGCGCCTCGGCCCCGGCCCCGCTGGCGAGCACGAGCGGCAGGCCGCCGAGCACGGTCGAGATCATCGTCATCAGCACCGGCCGCAGGCGGACCAGGGCCGCCTCGCGGATCGCGTCGTGCACCCGGTATCCCTCATCGCGGAGCTGGTTGGCGAACTCGACGATCAGGATGCCGTTCTTCGCCATCAGCCCGACCAGCATCACGAGGCCGATCTGGCTGTAGATGTTGAGCGAGCCGCCCGAGAGCCAGATCGCCAGCACGGCCGCGGCCAGCCCGAACGGCACCGTCAGCACGATGACCACGGCGCTGACGAAGCTCTCGAACTGGGCGGCCAGCACCAGCAGGACGACCAGGATCGCGAAGGCGAAGGTCCAGGCCATGCTGCCCGACGTCTCCTCCAGCGTCGCCGCCTCGCCTGTCAGCAGCAGGCCGATGTCGGGCGGAAGGACCTCGTCGGCGAGCGCCCTGACGTCCTCGACCGCCTGGCCCATCGCGTAGCCGTCGGCCAAGCCGGCGGTCACCGGCATGGCCCGCAGCTGAGCCTCGCGCTCCAGCTCGGAGGCCACCGCGACTTCCTCCAGGGTCACCAGCGAGGACAGCGGGAGCACCCGGCCGTCGTTCGTCGTCACGTACAGGTTCTCGATGTCGCCGGGATCGTCGACGGTCCCGGCCGGCGCCTCGAGGAGAATCGGGATGATGTCGCTTCCGGCGCGCAGCTCGGCGACGTCGCGGCTGCCCATCATGATCTGCAGGGTCGCGGAGATGTCGGCCACCGCGATGCCGAGGTCGGCCGCCCGCTCGCGGTCGATGCGGACCGAGATCTGGGGCTGGGTCGTCTCGTAGCCGAGGCGGGGCGAGTCCAGTTGCGGCAGCCTCTCCTGCATCGCCACGATCAGCTCTTCCGCCGCCTGCTGGAGCCGGCCGTAGTCCGATCCCGTCAGCGCGAACTGCAGGCCGGAACCGCCGCCCCGGATGCCCAGGCTGTTGCCGCCGAAGATCATGACCCGGGCGCCGGGCATGGCCGAGAACTGGTCCGTCAACTCGCGCACGATCTCCTGCTGGCTGCGCGCGCGCTCATGCCAGGGGGCCAGCGTGACGATGAAGAAGCCGGAATTCGCCGAACCGCCCGAGCCCGCGATCGCGAAGGAGCGCACGGCCTCGCCGGAGGCCAGGAGCGGGGCCACGATCTCCTCGATCTCCAGCATCTGGCGGTTGGTGTAGTCGAGGTTGACCCCTTCGGGCGCCGAGACGCGGATCAGGACCGAGCCGCGGTCCTCCGCCGGCGTCAGCTCCTGGGGCAGGCTGCGCAAGGTGCCGGCGGCCAGGACGGCGAAGCCGACGGCCAGCGCCAGCGCCACCAGCGGCGCCCCCAGCGCCGCGTCGAGCAGCACGCGGTACAGCCGCTGGCCGACCCCCTCCCGCGCGGGCTCGCCCGGCCCCGCCGCGTGGCCCCCGGTTCCGCCGCCGACGAGGCGCGAAGCCAGCATCGGGCACAGCGTCAGGGCGACGAAGGAGGAGAGCAGGACCGCGACCGCCAGGACGTATCCGAATTCCGTGAACAGCCGGCCCGCCGTGCCCGGCAGGAACGAGATCGGGACGAACACCGACGCCAGCGTCGCCGTCGTGGCGATGACGGCGAAGAAGACCTGGCGGGTTCCGAGCACGGCGGCCGCGCGCGGCCCGATGCCCTCGGCGCGGCGCCGCTCGATGTTCTCGAGCACGACGATGGCGTCGTCGACCACCATGCCCGTCGCCAGAACCAGCGCCAGCAGGGTCAGGATGTTGATCGAGAAGCCGGCCAGCCAGATCGCGGCGACGGTCCCGATCAGCGCCACCGGCACCGTGACGGCGGGGATCAGGGTCGTGCGCCAGGACCGCAGGAAGGCGAAGATGATCGCGACGACGATCGCGGTCGAGAGCAGCAGCGTCAGCGCCACCTCGCGCACCGACCCCTCGATGAAGGTCGCGTCGTCGGAGGTGACGACGATCCGGACGTCGTCGGGCAGCGTGCGTTCGAGCGTCGCGACCGCGGCGCGCACGTCCGCGGAGATCGACAGCGTGTTGGACTGGGCCTGGCGGATGATGCCGAGCCCGACGCCGTTGCGCCCGTCGAAGCGGATGGAGGATTGCGGGACCGCCGGTCCCGAGATCACGGTCGCTATGTCGGAAAGGCGCGTGGTCGGGCCGATGGCGAGCCGTGCCACCTCCTCGGCCGAGGTCACCCGCGCGTCGGCGCGCAGGATCAGTTCCTGGTTGCGCGTCGACAGCGTGCCCGCCGGGGCGTCGGACGCCGCGTCGCGCAGCGCGTCGCGGACGTCGGTCGCGGAGATCCCGCGGCTCGCCAGCGCCACCGGGTCGACGACGACGCGGATCACCTGCTGGCGCAGGCCGTAGGTCTGCACGTCCGCCACGCCCCCGACCGCGGCGATCCGGTCCACGACCTGCTCCTCGACGAGGTCCGTCAGGTCCTCGATCGGGCGCGTGGCGGAGGTGACGGCGAGGCGCATCACCGCCTGGGCGTCGGCGTCGGCCTTGACGACGATCGGGTCCTCGGCGTCCTCGGGCAGCCGGCCGGCGATCCGGGCGACGGCGTCGCGGACGTCGTTCGCCGCGGCCTGCAGGTCGATGGACGGGTCGAACTGGATCCTGACCCGGCTCTCGCCGTAGCTGCTCGACGAGGAGATCGACGTGGCCCCCGGCACGCGCGCGGCCGCCCCCTCGACGACGCTGGTGACCTGGACGTCCATGGTTTCCGGCGCCGCCCCGGCGTAGTCCGTGCGGACCGTGATCACCGGCCGGTCCACGTTGGGCAGCTCGCGGACCTCGACGCCCAGGATCGCCGCGGCGCCGGCGACGACGATCAGCAGGCTGAGGACGATCGCGAGGACGGGGCGGCGGACGCACAGGGAGGCGATGTCGCTGGACGGTGTCTGCATCTCGGCGCCTCAGCTGCTCGGGCGGGCGGCCCGCCCTGCATCGGCTCCGGCATCGGCCCCGGCATCGGCCCCGGCTGGCGGACCCGCCCCCGGGCGGGCCGCGCCCGCGGGCGCCACGGCCGCGCCGTCGCGCATCCTCTGCACGCCCTCGACGACGACGCGCTCGCCCGCGGCAAGGTCGCCCTCGACCAGGGTCGTCCCGTCATGGCGCTCGATGATCGTCACCGGAACCCTCCCGGCCGTGCCATCCGACACCCTCCACACGAACGAGCCCCTATTGTCCCACTGTATCGCCAGTTCGGGAACCGCCGGGTACTCCAGCCCCGCGAATTCCAGCGTCACCGCGAACGCCATGCCGGGACGCAGGCGGTCGTCGGGGTTGGGTATCCTGGCCCGGACCGTCAACGTACGCGTCGCGGCGCCGACCCGGCTGTCCACGGCATGGACCACGCCGCCGAAGCGCTCGTTCGCGAAGGCGGCCGTGGTGGCGGCGACGGGCTGGCCCGGCGCGATCCGGCCGGCGTAGCGTTCGGGAAGCTCGAAGGTCACGAGGACCGAGGAGCGGTCGTCCAGCGTCGTCAGGGGCGAGGACGCGGTCACCTGGGCGCCGATCTCGGCATCGGTCAGGCCGACCACGCCGGCGAACGGCGCCCGCACGACGCGGCGGGTCAGCGCCAGCTCGGCGGCGGCGAGCCGGTTGCGCGCCGTCACGAGCGCCGAGCGCGCGGTGTCGAGCTCGATCGCGGAAGCCGCACCCGAGGGGCGGAGCTGCTCGAAACGGTCCAGCGAGCGCTCGGCGTTGGCCAGCTCGCTGCGGGCCAGGTCCACGGCGAGGCGCTGGTCCTCCTCGTCGAGGCGCACCAGCACGGAGCCGGCCTCGACCCGGTCGCCCGGGGAGAACAGGATCTCCCGCACGGTGCCGGCGGCCTCGGGATGCAGCGTGACCGCCTGCACCGCCTGCCCGGTCCCGACCGCGCGGATGCGGGTCTCGGCCGTTCCGGCCGCCACGGGCGCCAGGACCACGGGCGCGGGGCCGCCCCCGCCGCGCCCGGGCGCGACCGCGCCCGCCGCGCCGACGGTCGGGTCCTCGGACCCGGGCCAGGCGAACCAGGCCGCCGTCCCGGCCAGGGCCAGGACGGCGATCACGACGATCTGCTTCAGGACGGTCATCCCCGTTTCCTGCGTACCCCATGCCGGGCCCCGCGCCGGAGGCCGGTCGGAACCATCATATGAGCCGTCCTCGTCTTCCGGGCGAGGCCCGGTCCGCCATTCTTTCAGACGGTTGCCGGAAAAGCCTCGGAAACCAACTGTTTTCTACATATCTGGAGGAGCCGGCCGGCGCGTTCGAACCCGGTCCGCGTCCGCCGCGGAAGAAGTAGAACCGCGGAAAGTGCCGATAGCATGGCCGCGAGGCCGGTCCGGCGGCGGATGGCGTGGATGTTTGACAAGTGCCCGCCTTCGGCGGACCTTACGACCGGAGCTTCGGAGACTTGGGCATGGTGGACGCGTTGGAGCGGGTTACGACGGGGATCGAAGGGCTCGACCTGATCCTGGGGGGAGGTTTCGTCCGCGGCGGTGCCTACGTCATCCAGGGGCGTCCCGGCACGGGCAAGACGATCCTCACCAACCAGGTCTGCTTCCATCACGTGCGCCGGGGCGGGCGGGTCCTCTACGTCACCCTGCTGGCCGAGAGCCACACCCACATGTTCCAGAACCTCGGCACGCTGGAGTATTTCGACAGGAGCGCCATCGGCGACGGCGTCTACTACGTGAATGCCAACCGGGCGCTGTCGGAGGATGGGCTCGACGGCCTGATCGGGCTGCTGCGGGCCGAAATGAAGCGCCAGCGCGCCTCGCTCCTGGTGCTGGACGGCCTGCTGAACGTCCGCGAGACCGCGGACTCCGACATCGACCTGAAGCGCTGCCTGCAGGCACTCCAGGGCCAGGCCGAGTTCGTGGGCTGCACCCTCCTGATGCTGACGAGCGCGGGCCTGGACGAGGTCAGCCCGGAACACACCATGGTAGACGGCATCATCGGGCTGACCGACGAACTGATGGGGGCGCGGGCGGTCCGGCGCCTGCAGATCCGCAAGCTGCGCGGCAGCGCGCATCTGCGCGGCCTCCACCAGTTCGACATCACCAGGCGCGGCGTCGTCGTCTTCGCGCGGCTGGAAGCGCAGTACGCGCAGCCGTCCCGCGACGACGCGGCCGACGTCGAAAGGGCGTCGATCGGCAGCGGGCGCCTGGACGCGATGCTGGGCGGCGGGCTTCCGGCGCGCTCGGCCACCCTGCTGCTCGGCGCGTCCGGCACCGGCAAGACGACTCTCGGGCTCCAGTTCCTCGGATGCTCGACGCCGGAGGCGCCGGGGCTGCATTTCGGGTTCTACGAGACGCCGGCACGCCTCGCGCTGAAGGCGGCGTCGGTCGGCGTCGACCTGGACCGCCTGACGCGGTCCGGCGCGCTCGACGTGCTCTGGTTCCCGCCGACCGAGAACCTGCTCGACGAGCTCGGGCACCGCCTGCTCGACGCGGTGGAGCGGCGCGGCGCGCGGCGCGTGTTCCTCGACGGGGTCGGCGGCCTCGAGCGCGCGGCGGCCGATCCGGCGCGGCTGATGACCTTCACCACGGCGCTGCTGAACGAACTGCGGACCCGCGGCGTGACGATGCTCGCGTCGTGGGAGACGCCGCGGCTCTTCGGCGGGGCGGTCGACGCCCCGGTCCCGGAGATCTCCAGCATCGTCGAGAACCTGCTTCTGCTCCGGTTCGCGGAGGTCCGGGCGCGGGTCCACCGTTTGCTGGCGATCCTGAAGGTCCGCGACAGCGGCTACGATCCGCGCCTGATGGAGTTCACGATCGGCGCCGGGGGCGTCGAGGTCTCCGACACCGGCGAGAGCGCGGAGGCCTTGCTGTCGGGTTATGCCAACCTGCCGGGACCGTCCGACCCGGCACCACGGTAGCAGGCGTCGTCATGAAGGTGGCCCTGGTGGTAGACGATGAGCCGCTGGTGGCGATGATGGTCGCCAGCGCCCTCGACGACGCGGGATTCTCGGTGATCGAGGCCTATGACGGCCGCCATGCGCTCGAGATCCTGGGCACCACGAGGATCGACGTCGTGGTGACGGACTACATGATGCCGCGGCTCAACGGCCTCGACCTGGCGCTGGAGATCCGGGCGCGCCAGGGGCGCGACGCCATCCCGGTGGTGCTGACCAGCGCCGTCCCGGGCGACGTCGTCCTGCGTCATCCCGGCGTCTTCGCCGCGTTCTTCCAGAAGCCCTACGATCTCGACGAGGTGACGGCCACGCTGAACGCCCTCCTCGACGCCAGGGCCTGACCGGACGGACATGGCCGCGCGTTCCGGCTGGCCTCCGGGCCGTCGCAGTGGTAGGTAGCGGGGGTGGACGAGGGTTCGGGGCTCGAAGGCATGGCGGCGCCCGGCGGCGAAGAGAATACGGCCCCGGCAGGCGGTGGCCTGGAGGGATTGATCGCGGCGGTCGCGCGCGACCGGGACCGCGCCGCGTTCACCGAACTCTTCCGGTACTTCGCGCCCAGGGTCGAAGCCTACTGCCTGCGCCTCGGCGCCTCGCGGCAGGTCGCCGAGGAGACCGTCCAGGAGGCCATGCTGGCGGTCTGGCGGCGGGCCCACCAGTTCGACCCGGCCATAGCACCGGCGGCAGCCTGGGTCTTCGCGATCGCCCGCAACGGCTTCATCGACCGCATCCGCCGCGAGGCGCGGCCGGAGCCGGACCCCGAGGACCCACTGTTCCGGCGGCCGCCGCAGGGCACGCCGGAGGAGGCGGCCGTCGAGGAGCAGAGCCGCCGCTTCCTCCTGTCCGCGATCGAAACCCTGCCGCCGGACCAATCCGAAATCCTGCGGCTGTCGTATTTCGAATGGAGGAGCCACTCGGAGGTGGCCGAAGTCCTCGGCATACCCCTGGGGACTGTCAAGACACGTATCCGCCTCGCCCTGACCAGGCTGAGACGAACGATCGGAGAGACGGCGTGACCGCGCTGCCCACCCATCACCCCGACCCCGACATGCTGCTGGGCTATGCCGGAGGCGGTCTGCGCGAGGCCAAGGCGGCGTTCGTCGCGACCCATCTCGCCTTCTGCCCGGCCTGCCGGTCCGTCGTCGCCGGCTTCGAGGCCCATTGCGGGCGCCTGCTGGAGGCGCTGCCCGAGGCCGGGACCGGGACCGGGACCGGGACCGGCGGGGGAGGCGGGGCGGGCGGCTCGCGGCTGGACGCGATGCTGGACCGGGTGCTCGCCCTGCTGGACGAGGCGGCGCCGGAGCCGGCCCCGGCCGGTCCCGCCCCGGCGGGGGACGTGCCGCTGCCGCTTCGCGGCTGGCGCGGCTTCCCGTGCGGCGAGCGGGCCTGGAACTGGATCGCGCCCGGCGTTGCCCTGTCCGAATGGACGGTCGAGGCCGCCGGGACCCGCGCCTGCCTGCTGCGCATGGAACCGGGCGCCCCCGTGCCGGCGCACCGCCACACGGCGGAGGAACTGCTGCTCGTCCTGACCGGTTCCTTCGTGGACGAGTACGGCACCTACGGGCTCGGCGACGTCGCGGCCTATCGGGGCGGAACCGAGCACCACGCCGCCGGGGGGCCGGACGCGACCTGCGTCTGTCTGTTCATGCTCGACGGCGATATCGTATTCCTGGGTTGAGCACCTCTTTCTGGCGGGTTAAGGATCCGTAAAGATTATTGGTACTCAACTGTCGGGTACCTTTTCGGATTCCGGACGGGCAGCGCCGTGCATGACGGTTGAACCGAGCGACGTGACACGGATCTCCGCGATTCTGGCCGCGGCGGGCGATGTCGGCTACGAATGGAACCTCGTGACCGACGCCGTCGCCTGGGTCGGAGATTGCGCCGCCCTGTTCGGGCCGGGCCGCCACCGGGTGGCGAGCGGCGACGGCTTCAACGGCCGCATCAACGCGGAGGACCTGCCGGGGCGCCTGAAGGCGCTCGACCGGTACTACCGCACGCGCGAGCCCTACGACCTCGAATACCGGGTCCGCCGGCCCGACGGCTCGTTCTGCTGGGTGCACGACCGGGCGCAGGCGGAGTTCTCGCACGACGGCAGGCCGCTGCTGCTGCGCGGCGTCCTGCGCCGCATCGACCGGCGCAAGGCCTACGAGACGCGGCTGGAGCTGTCCGCCAATTTCGACGACCTGACCGGCCAGTTCAACCGGGCGCGGCTGCGCGACGCCCTCCAGCAGAGCATCACCCACGCGATGCGCTATTCCGGGACGGGCGGCTTCCTGCTCATCGACGTCGACCGGCTGGGCGAGGTCAACGACGCCTACGGCTACGCCACCGCCGATGCGGTGATCGTCGCGGCGGCCCAGCGGATCGAGAGGGCGGTGGGCGCCAGCGACACGGTCGGGCGCATCGGCGGCGACGTGTTCGGCGTCACCCTCGACCAGTGCGGCGAGAAGGAGCTGGACGCGGTCGCCAACGCCCTGGTGGCCCAGTTCCGCGACGAGCCCCTGCGCACGTCCCTCGGGCCGGTGCCGGTGACCGTGTCGATCGGCGGCGTCTCCTACCCCGAATACGTGAAGACCCCGACCGAGGCGATCGGCAAGGCCGAGGCCGCGCTCGCGGAGGCGAAGCGTCTCGGCCAGAACCGGTTCGTGCGCTACCGCATGAGCGAGGCCGAGCAGGCCGACCACCGGCGCATGCTGAAGGTCGGCGAGAGCGTGAAGAGGGCGCTCAAGCGCGACGAGCTCGTGCTCGCCTACCAGCCGGTCGTGGACGCCGGCACGGCTGGCGTGCGCTTCCACGAATGCCTGCTCAGGATCGTGCGGTCGGACGGCGGGCTCGCGAGCGCCGGAGAGTTCATCCCGGTGGCCGAGCGCCTGGGCATGACCCGGCTGATCGACCGGCGGGTGCTGGAGATGGTGGTCGAGGAGCTGGCGCGCACACCCGACATCACGCTCGCCATGAACATCTCGGGCATCACCGCGACCGACCGGGCCTGGCTGCGCACCCTGGTGGCCCTGCTGCGGGACGCGCCCGCGGTCGCCCGCCGGCTCGTCATCGAGATCACCGAGACGGCGGCGATCCAGGACCTGGAGGAGACGGCCCGCTTCGTCGCCAGCGCGCGCGACCTCGGCTGCAAGGTCGCGCTCGACGATTTCGGCGCCGGCTACATCTCGTTCCGGCACCTGAAGTCGCTGACGGTGGACATCGTCAAGATCGACGGCTCCTTCGTGCGCGGCCTGCCGGCCCGGCCGGACAACCTCGTCTTCATCCGCAGCCTGATCTCGCTGGCCCAGAGCTTCGGGCTGGAGACCGTCGCCGAATGCGTGGAGGACGCTGCCGACGCGGCCCTGCTGCGCCGGGAGGGCATCACGATGCTCCAGGGCTGGCATTTCGGCCGCCCGACCACCCATCGTCCCTGGCTGCCGATGCCGCTCGCCGAGCTGGCGGAGTAGGCTCCGGCGCCCGGAGCCTCACTCGGAGCCAGCCTCACTCGCCCTTGGACTTGCTGATGGTCACGAGCTGGCGTTGCAGCTCCTCGAGCTTGCGCTGCATCTCCTCCAGCGCGCGGTCGTTGTCGGCGCGCGGGCGCATCGCCTCGGGCTGGCCGGCTTCGCCGGGCCTGCCCTCCGGGGAGAGGGGGGCGAACATGCGCATCGCGCGCTCGAACATCGCGAGGTTCTGCTTGCCCACCTCCTCGAGCGTGCCGAAGGGGAACATGCCGCCGAAGGCGTTCTGGAAGTAGTCGCGCATCTGGTCCTGGTTGCGCGAAAATGACTGCATGCTGTACTCGAGGTAGCGCGGAACCACCCACTGCATGCTGTCGCCGTAAAAGCCGATGAGTTGGCGCAGGAAGCTGATCGGCAGCAGGTTCTGGCCTTTGCTCTCCTCCTCGACGATGATCTGGGTCAGCACGGAGCGCGTGATGTCCTCGCCCGTCTTCGCGTCGTAGACGACGAAGTCCTGCCCGTTCTTCACCATCTGGCACAGGTGGTCCAGCGTGACGTAGCTGCTGGTCGCAGTGTTGTAGAGGCGCCGGTTGGCATACTTCTTGATCGTGATCGGAGCGGCCTTGGCGTCGTCTTTCTCGGGCATCTGCGCTGCTTTCAACACGGTGGCTGCGTCGCGAGTATTTTCGGCACATTAGGAGTACGCGAAGCGCCATCCGCTATGCAAGCATTCTGCCGCAGCCAACGGTTTCGGCGGCCGGTTCCGGAACTGGCCAGACACCCGCGGACGCTCCTATAGTAGTACCCATGGCCGAACAGACCTCTTCCGAACCGCCCTCGATCGAGGAGCTCGCCCGCCGGTGCGTGGACCTCTGGCAGGACCAGTGGGCGGCGACGGCGGCCGATCCGGAAGCGGCCGAGGCGTTCGCCCGCCTGTTCCGGCTGATGGGCAGCGGCACGGGCGCGGCGGAGGCTTTCCTGCGAGCCGTAACGGAGCATGCCGATGAAGGGCACCCCCCCGGGGCGGGAACCCGATCCCGGCCCGCCGCGCCGACTGGGGCCGAGGCCGCTGGCGCTTCATCTCGCGGCGTCGCTGACGCCGTTGCTGAGCTCTCCGGCCGGGTTGGCGCTCTTGAGCAGCGGCTGGCCGAACTGGAGTCCGGCGCTCCGGGACCGCGCGGCGGACCTCGCGCGCGAGGTGGCCGCGGCCGCGCCGGCAGCACTCCGGGAGGCGGTCGACCGTGAGATGCGCCGGCGGGCCGACGCCGTCCTGACCGGCGTCGAGCGCTACCGCCGCCATCCCTACCGCCGCGACCTGCCGGACCCGCCGGCCGCATGGAACGAGGGCGGGTCGCGGCTGCTGGACCATGCGTCCGGAGGCGGGGCGGTGACCGCCCTGTTCGTGCCGTCGCTGGTCAACCGGCACTACGTGCTCGACCTCTCCGCCGAGCGCAGCCTGATGCGCTGGCTCGCGGCCCGGGGAGTGCGCCCGCTGCTGCTGGACTGGGGCCGGCCCGGGCCGGCCGAGCGCGGCTTCGGGCTGACGGACTACGTGGCCGGGCGCCTGGAGGCGGCGGTGACGGCCGCCGCCGGGATCGCCGGCGGCCCGGTCGCGGTCGTCGGCTACTGCATGGGCGGCCTGCTCGCCGCGGCACTGGCCGGGCGCCGGCCCGACCTGGTCCGGGGCCTCGGCCTGCTGGCCGTGCCCTGGGACTTCCATGCCGCCGACGCGTCGGCAGCCCGCCGGGCGGCGGCGATGCTGGAACCCCTGGAGCCGGCGCTCGCGGCCTGGGGCGAGATGCCGGTCGACTGGCTGCAGGCCATGTTCGCCGCCGTCGACCCGATGCTCGCCGCGCGCAAGTTCGCGCGGTTCGCGGAGCTGGATCCGGACGGGGCGCAGGCCCGCGCCTTCGTGGCGCTCGAGGACTGGCTCAACGACGGCGTGCCGCTCGCCGCACCCGTCGCCCGCGAGTGCATCGCCGGCTGGTACGGGCGCAACGAGCCCGGCCGCGGGTGCTGGCGGGTCGCCGGCCGCGCGGTCGAGCCGGCCCGGCTCGCGATGCCGGCACTGGCGGTGATCCCCGGGCGCGACCGCATCGTCCCGCCGGGCTCGGCCAGGGCGCTGGCCGCCGCGGTGCCGGGCGCGCAGGCGCTGGAGCCGCCGCTCGGCCATATCGGCCTCGTCGTTTCGGGCGAGGCCGAGCGGCTGGTCTGGGAGCCGCTGCTGGACTGGCTGCGCAGCCTACCTCCTTCGGGGTAGGCTGCGCCCCGCGCGGGCGGACGGGGCGGAAAACCGCCGTTTCGCGTGTTGCGCGACCTTCGGGGCGCGGCTAGGGTTGAAGCACCCAGACGAAGCCCACGAGATATGGCCGCCCCGGCTCGCGCGAGCGACGCGCGAGCGGCGCGACGGCCATCAGCCAAGGAGCGCACCCATGACCGAGGTCGTTATCGCCAGCGCCGCTCGGACGCCCATCGGTTCCTTCAATGGAACGTTGAGTTCCCAGACGGCCCACGCCCTGGGCGAGGTGGCGATCCGCGCCGCGCTCGAGCGGGCCGGGGTCGAGGCCGGAGAGGTCGACGAGGTCGTGATGGGCCAGATCCTGACCGCCGGCCAGGGCCAGAACCCAGCCCGCCAGGCCGCGATCAACGCCGGCATCCCGGTCGAGCGGACGGCCTACGGCATCAACCAGCTCTGCGGCTCCGGCCTGCGCACGGTCGCGCTCGGCTTCCAGGCGATCCGGCTCGGCGACGCGTCGGTCGTCGTCGCCGGCGGCCAGGAGAGCATGAGCCAGGCGCCGCACTGCATGCATCTGCGCAACGGCGTCAAGATGGGCGACACGCAGATGATCGACACCATGATCCGCGACGGGCTGTGGGACGCCTTCAACGGCTACCACATGGGCAGCACCGCCGAGAACGTCGCCCAGCAGTGGCAGATCACGCGCGAGGACCAGGACCGCTTCGCCGCGGACTCCCAGCGCAAGGCGGGCGAGGCCCAGCGGTCCGGCCGCTTCCGCGACGAGATCGTCCCCGTCACGATCAAGACCCGCAAGGGCGAGACCGTCGTCGACGCCGACGAGTACCCGAAGCCGGACACCACCTTCGAGACCCTGTCCAAGCTGCGCCCGGCCTTCTCCAAGGAGGGCACCGTGACCGCCGGCAACGCGTCCGGCATCAACGACGGCGCGGCCGCCCTCGTGCTGATGGGCGATGCGGACGCGGCGCGGCGCGGGATCAAGCCGCTGGCGCGGATCGTATCCTGGGCGACCGCCGGGGTCGATCCCTCCATCATGGGCGTCGGGCCGATCCCGGCCAGCCGCAAGGCGCTGGAGCGCGCTGGCTGGACGATCGACGACGTCGACCTGATCGAGGCGAACGAGGCGTTCGCCGCCCAGGCCTGCGCGGTCGGCAAGGACCTCGCCTGGGACCCGTCGAAGGTCAACGTCAACGGCGGCGCGATCGCGCTCGGCCATCCGATCGGCGCCTCGGGGGCCCGTGTGCTCACGACCCTGCTGCACGAGATGATCCGGCGGGACGCGGGCAAGGGCCTCGCCACCCTGTGCATCGGCGGCGGCATGGGCATCGCCATGTGCGTCGCCCGCGACTGACGTCGCGCCGCGGCACCTCGCCGCATCCGTCGTGCCGATCCTTGATCCGGGTCCGTCGAAACCCAGGTGATCGCTCGTCGACGATGGAAGTGGCGACGTGCCGCTCGCGCAGCGCGGGTATCGCCCCGAGGGTGGACGGCCATCGGTAGGGGTATCTGCATCGTCGAAACAACACCGTGGCGCTACAGGGAGGGAGTGATGGCACGAGTTGCAATCGTTACCGGCGGAACCCGGGGCATCGGCGAGGCGATCTCTGTCGGTCTCAAGGACGCCGGCTACAAGGTCGCCGCCGTCTACGCCGGCAACGACGAGAGGGCGCGCGATTTCACCGAGCGCACGGGCATCGCCGCCTACAAATGGGACGTCAGCCAGTTCGACGGCTGCCGCGACGGCGTCGCCCGCGTCGAGGCCGATCTCGGTCCGGTCGAGGTGCTGGTCAACAATGCCGGCATCACGCGGGACTCCGTGATGCACCGCATGACGTTCGAGCAGTGGAACGAGGTGATCCAGACCAACCTCACCTCCTGCTTCAACATGTGCCGTACGGTCATCGACGGCATGCGCGAGCGCAATTTCGGCCGCATCGTCAACATCGGCTCGATCAACGGCCAGGCCGGCCAGTACGGGCAGGTCAACTACGCGGCGGCCAAGTCCGGCATCCACGGCTTCACCAAGGCCCTGGCCCAGGAGGGTGCGGCCAAGGGCATCACCGTCAACGCGATCGCCCCCGGCTACATCGACACCGACATGGTGCGCGCGGTGCCGGCGAACGTGCTCGAGAAGATCGTCGCCAGGATCCCGGTCGGCCGCCTCGGCCGCGCCGACGAGATCGCGCGCGGCGTCCTGTTCCTGGTCGGCGACGATGCCGGCTTCGTGACCGGCTCGACCCTGTCGATCAACGGCGGCCAGCACATGTACTGAGGCGTGCTCGTCGAGGGTTCCGGGATGCCGCCGCGCATCCCGGCCCTTGCCGATCCGCGACGAACGCCGGGGGCATCCGTGATCGAGTACGAGGACGCTTCACCCGAGGTCCGCGCCGTCTACGACGACATCATGGCGACGCGCCGGACCGACCGGGTCAACAATTTCTGGAAGGCGCTCGCGCATCATCCGCCGACATTGGCGCGGACATGGCGCGACCTGCGCGAGGTGATGGGGGCCGGGGCGCTCGACCCGCTGACCAAGGAACTGGTCTACCTCGCGGTCAGCATGACCAATTCCTGCGAATACTGCATCGCGAGCCATTCGGCCGCCGCGCGCGCCAAGGGCGCCACCGACGACATGCTGGGCGAGCTGATGGCGGTCGTCGGCATGGCCAACGAGACCAACCGCCTCGCCGCCGCCCTGCGGGTGCCCGTCGACGCCGCCTTCGAGGGCGAACCCTGGCCGCGCACGGGATGAGCCACGCTTCGCGCCGGGAGTATCCCGACCGTCCCTGGGTCGGCGTCGGCGTCGTCGTGCGCCGGCAGGGGCGCGTGCTGCTCGTCCGGCGCGGGCGTCCGCCGCGGCTCGGCCAGTGGGGCCTGCCCGGCGGCGCCCAGCATCTCGGCGAGACCGTGGCCGAGGCCGCGGTCCGGGAAGTGCGCGAGGAGACGGGCCTGGACGTGGTCCCGGCCGGCGTCGTGACCGTCGTCGACGGCATCACCCGCGATGCCGAGGGCGCGGTGCTCTATCACTATACGCTGGTCGAGGTCGCGGCCGACGCTCCGGACGGCGAACCGGTCGCGGGCGACGACGTCGACGCCGTGCGCTGGGCGACGCCGGAGGAGGCCGCCTCCCTCGTCGAATGGGGCGAGACGCTGCGCGTGATCGCGCTCGCCCTCCGGTCCGCTCCCGAGGAAGGAAGCCCCCCACGATGAAGGCCGCGATCTTCAACCGCTTCGAAGCGCCGCTCGAGATCGTCGAGGTGGCCGACCCCGATTGCCCCGCCGACGGCGCGGTCGTCCGCGTCGAGGCCTGCGGGGTCTGCCGGTCGGACTGGCACGCCTGGAAGGGTGCCGATCCCGACGTCGCGGCACCCCATGTCCCCGGCCACGAGTTCGCGGGCGTCGTCGAGGCGGTCGGGCCGGAGTGCCGGCGCGTCCGGGTCGGCGACCGGGTCACGGCCCCGTTCATCCTGGCCTGCGGCGCCTGCCCGGACTGCCTCGGCGGCGAACCCACGGTGTGCGCGAACCAGCACGTCGTCGGCTTCTCGGCCTGGGGCGCCTTCGCCGAGTTCCTGGCGGTCCCGCATGCCGACTTCAACCTCGTGCGCCTGCCCGACGCCGTCGGCGCCGTCGAAGCGGCGGGCATGGGCTGCCGGGTCACGACGTCGTTCCGCGCCCTGGCGGACCGCGCGCATCTGCGGCCGGGGGAATGGCTGGCCGTCCACGGCTGCGGCGGGGTCGGCCTGTCGGCGGTGGCGATCGGTGCTGCGCTCGGCGCCGCGGTGCTGGCGGTCGACGTCAACGACGAGGCGCTCGACATGGCGCGGGCACTCGGCGCCACCCTCACGCTGAACGCCGGCGCCGTAGGCGACGTCGGCGAGGCGGTGCGCGAGCTGACCGGCGGCGGGGCGCAGGTGTCGGTGGACGCGCTCGGCATCACCGAGACCTTCCACAACTCCATCCGCGGCCTGCGCAAGCTGGGCCGCCACGTCCAGATCGGCATGCCGCTCGGCCGCCATGCCGAGCCGGCGCTGCCGCTGCTCGACCTCGTCTATTCCCGGCAGATCTCGCTGATGGGGACGCGCGGCATGGCGGCGAACCGCTTCCCGGCCCTGCTGGAGATGATCGCGGCCGGGCGCCTCGACCCCGCGCGGCTCGTGACGCGGCGGATCGCGATCGAGGAGGCGGGCGCGGCGCTGGCGGCGATGGACCGGTACGCCGGCGCGGGGATCACGGTGATCGACCGGTTCCGCTAGGGTCGTTCTCCGCCAGCGGCACGTCCTCGCCGTGGCTGCGCAGGAACGCGGCGTAGCGCGCCGTCAGCGCGGGCATGACCGTCTCTCCCGGCGGGGGCCGCTCGACCCCGAACACGGTGCCGAAGAAGTCGAGCGGCTTCAGGAGCCGCGAGATCTCGTCATGCCGGTCGGGCGGCAGGATGCTGGCCGGGTCGCCGACCGCGACCCAGTTCATCGGCACCACCGACCCCGCGGGCAGCACGGTGCGCAGATGGACGATCCCGTTGATGCGGACCACCGTCCGGGCGCCGATCCGCGCGCCGTTGAACACGGTGGCGCCGGTCGCGAGGAACACCTCGTCCTCGACGGTGCAGCCGGTCAGGCAGGCGCGCGGGCCGACCAGCACGTTGCTGCCGATCGTGACGGGGGCACCGCGCACGCCGCGGATGACGGCCGTGTCCATGACGACGCAGTTATCCGCGATGCGGACCGGCCCGCTTTCGGCGACGATCACGGCGCCGAAGCCGACCGAGCAGTTGGCGCCGATGGTGACGTCGCCGCACAGCACGGCGTTGGGGGCGATCCGGCTCGACGGGTCGACGACCGGTCGGCCGCCGCGGCGTTCGAAATGCATGGCGATCCCTCCTCGACGGGACGGAGAGCTTCCGACGGCCGGCCTTGCGCGTCAAACGCCGCGGTGCGGCACGCAACGATTTCGGTCGCGGGGGTGTTGGCCGGGCACAACGGCCGGAAGGAGAAGGGGCGCCATGGACATCACCCGGACCAGCGACGCCTGGTGGATGAACGCGGTCTTCTATTGCCTCGACGTCGAGACCTTCCAGGACGGCGACGGCGACGGGATCGGCGACTTCGCCGGACTGATCCAGCGGATCGACTACCTGGCCGGGCTGGGCGTGAGCTGCCTGTGGCTGATGCCGTTCTACCCCTCGCCGAACCGCGACGACGGATACGACGTCACCGACTACTACACGATCGATCCCCGGCTCGGCAGCCTCGGCGACTTCGTCGAGTTCGTGCGCACCGCGCACGACCGCGGGATACGCATCATCGTCGACCTCGTGGTCAACCACACGTCTTGCGAGCACCCGTGGTTCCAGTCGGCCCGCTCGGACCCGGACTCGCCCTATCGCGACTGGTACGTGTGGAGCGACGAGATCCCGGAGCACGGCCCCGACGGCCTGGTCTTCCCCGACCAGGAGGAGAGCAACTGGGAATGGGACGAGGTCGCCGGGCGCTACTACCTGCACCGCTTCTACAAGCACCAGCCCGACCTCAACGTGACCAACCCGGCCGTGCGCGACGAGATCCGCAAGATCGTCGGCTTCTGGCTGCAGCTCGGCGTCTCGGGGTTCCGCGTCGACGCGGTGCCGTTCCTGCTCGAGATCGGGGGCGCTCGCGAGCCGGAAGGCTTCGCGCCGCACGACTGGCTGCGCGACCTGCGCTCCTTCCTCGGCCGGCGGCGGGGCGACGCGCTGCTGCTGGGCGAGGTGAACCTGGAGCCGGAGCAGGTGCGCCGGTATTTCGGCGGCCAGAGCGGCGACGAGCTGCACATGTGCCTCAACTTCAACCTGAACCAGTCCCTGGCGCTGACGCTGGTGCGCGAGGACGCGGGGGCGCTGGTCCACGGGCTGCGCGCGTTGCCGTCGCTGCCGGCCGACGCCCAGTGGGGGAACTTCCTGCGCAACCACGACGAATGGACGCTCGACAAGCTGACCGAGGCCGAGCGTCAGGAGGTGTTCCGCGCCTTCGGTCCGAAGCCGGAGATGCAGATCTTCGGCCGCGGGCTGCGCCGGAGGCTGCCCACCATGCTGGACGGCGATCAGGCCCGGATGCGGATGGTCTACAGCCTCATGTTCGCCCTGCCGGGCGCGCCGGTGCTGTTCTACGGCGAGGAGATCGGCATGGCGGAGAACCTCGACATCCCGGGCCGGATGAGCGTGCGCGCGCCGATGCAGTGGTCGAACGAGCACAATGGCGGCTTCTCGACCGCGCCCTCCGACCGGCTGCGCCGCCCCATGGTCGAGGGCAAGCGGTGGGGGCCGGCAGCCGTCAACGTGGCGGCGCAACGCCGCGACGACGATTCGCTCCTGAACTGGATGGAGCGCCTGATCCGCCGCCGGCGGGAGACGCCGGAGATCGCCTGCGGCGCCTGGAGCCTGCTGCCGGTGCGCGAGGCGACCGTGCTGGCGATGCGCTACGACTGGGGGCCGCGGACCGTCATCATCGTCCACAACCTCGCCGAGGCGCCGTGCAGCCTGTCCTTCGAGGTCGGGGAGGCCGCCGGGTGGAAAGGGCTGATCGACCTGTTCGGGCGGGGCGCCTTCTCGCTGAAGAAGGACGGCACGGTGACGGTCGAGCTGGAGAGCTACGGCTGCCGCTGGTTCCGGGTCCGGCGGGAGGACGAGGTCATGCTGCTGTAGGCCGCATCGCGGCGAGCAGCGCCGCGACCGCCGCCGCCGGGTCGGGTGCCCGCATCACCCCGCCCATCACCGCCACGGCCGCGGCCCCGGCGGCGAGGCAGGCGGCGGCATTGGCGGCATCGACGCCGCCGATCGCGACGACGGGCACGGGGCACGCGCGCGCCGCCGCCCCGAGCCCTTCGAGGCCGAGTGCCGGGCCGTAGCCGGGCTTGCTGGCGGTCGCGAACACCGGGCCGACGATCACGTAGTCCGCGCCTGCCGCCGCAGCCGAGGCGGCCTCGACGGCCGCATGGACCGAGCGGCCGACCAGGGCGCCCGGCCCCAGCAGCGCCCGCGCCGAGGCGACGTCGCCGCCGGCCGGCAGGTGGACGCCGTCCAGGCCGGCGGCCAGGCCCGCCGCGGCCTCGCCATGGAGCGTGACCGTCGCGCCCATTGGGCGGCCCAGGGCCGCGACGGTGCGGGCGAGTGCCGCGAGGTCCTCGGGCGCCAAGTCCTTCTCGCGCACGCTGAGCCACCGGCAGCCGCCCGCGAAGGCGGCCTCGGCCACCCGCTCCAGCGCCGCCGCCGCCTGCTTGCGGTCGGTGACGACGAGAAGCGGGGCGGGCAGCCGCCTCACGTCCCGATCAGGCCGAGCTGCGGGCTCGACGGTTCGGCATGGGTGACGCGGGGGATGCGCCCGGCGAGCCGGGCCAGCCGCCCGCCATCGACCGCCGCCCTCATCGCCGCCGCCATCGCGACCGGGTCGCCCGCGCGTGCCACGGCCGTGTTCAGCAGCACGGCCGAGCAGCCGAGCTCCATCGCCAGCGCCGCATCGGAGGCCGTGCCGATCCCGGCGTCCAGGATCACCGGTACCGAGCTGCGCGCGCAGATGTGCTCGATCGCCCGCGGGTTGCAGATCCCGAGGCCGGAGCCGATGGGAGCGCCCAGCGGCATCACCGCCGCCGCGCCGGCGTCGGCGAGCTTGCGGCAGGTCACGGGGTCGTCGTTGCAGTAGGGCAGGACGGTGAAGCCGTCCGCGACCAGCTCCTCGGTCGCGCGCAGCAACTGCTCGACGTCGGGATGCAGCGTCTCGCGGTCGCCGATCACCTCGACCTTGATCCAGTCCGTACCGAGCGCCTCGCGCGCCAGCTTCGCCGTCAGCACGGCGTCGCGCGCGGTGGCGCAGCCGGCGGTGTTGGGCAGCAGCCGCCAGCGCCCGCCCAGCAGGTCGACCATGCTCTCGGCGTAGGATTCGAGGCTGATCCGCCGGATCGACACGGTCACGACCTCCGCGCCGCTCGCGGATATCGCGTCGAGCATGACCTTGCGGTTGGGATAGCCCGAGGTCCCGATCAGCAGGCGCGAGCCGAGCGCCTGCCCGGCGAGCGTGAATTCGTCGGCCATGTCCTTCTCCTCCATCCGCCGGCTCAGCCACCCTGGAACGGGCGGACGATCTCGATCTCGTCGCCGGCGCCGAGGCGGTGCTCCTCCCAGCGCGACGACGGCACCACCTCGCCGTTGACGGCGACGGCGACGCCCTTGGGCGCCGTGACGCCCCGGCTGCGCAGCAGCTCGGCCACGGTCGCCGCCGACAGCGGCTCGGGCTGGCCGTTGACCCGGATGTCTGCGTTCATCTCGTTCCTCCGGTTGCGAAACGGTCGAGGCCGAACCCCGCGATCCCGTCCGGCACCGTCCCGTCCAGGACCAGCCGGCTGACCGCGTCGACCGTGACCGGCGTCAGCAGGATGCCGTTGCGATGATGGCCGGTGGCGAGCACGAGCCCCTCGACCGGGGTCGGCCCCAGCACCGGCGCGTCGTCGCGCGATCCCGGGCGGAAGCCGACCCAGGTCTCCTCGATCGCCAGTTCCTCGATGCCCGGCAGCGTGCGCCAGGCCCCTTCCAGCAACGCCAGCATGCCGCCCGCGGTAATGGTGGTGTCGAAGCCGCGCTCCTCGACCGTCGCGCCGACCAGCAGCCGCCCGTCCAGGCGCGGCACGAGGTAGACGCCCGGCGTCCACACGACGTGGCGCAGCAGCGGCTCGCCCTCATGCATCCGCAGCGCCAGCATCTGGCCCTTGATCGGCCGCACCGGCGGCCGGGCCTCGTCGGGCACGCCCTCGATGCGGCGCGACCAGGCGCCGGCCGCCAGCACGACGACGTCAGCGGCGTGCGCCTGCGCGCCGACGGCGACGCCGCGCGCCCGGCCGCCTTCGACCAGGACGCGGCCGACCTCCGCGTGCTCGTGGACGCGCGCGCCGGCCGCCTCGGCCGCCCGGCGCAGCGCCGCGGCCAGCAGGCGGTTCTCGACCTGATGGTCGTGCGGGCTGTACAGCGCCGCCGAGACCGAGGGGCTCAGATAGGGTTCGCGCCGGCGGACCTCGCCGCCGGTCAGCCAATGGGTCTCGACCCCGGCGTCCTGCTGGAGGCGGTGGTTGAAGCGCAGCCGGCCGACGTCGTCGGCGGTCAGCGCCACGACCAGCGTCCCCTCCGTCCGGAGCTGGACGCCGATTCCGGACGCGGCCTCGACCTCGGCGGCGAAACCGGGCCAGAGCGAGCGGCTCAGCAGGTTGAGGCGCAGCAGGGCGTCCTCGCCGGGCTCCGTCTCGACCCCGGCGGCGAGCATGCCCGCCGCCGCGTGGCTCGCCCCGGCGCCGGCAGCACCCCGGTCGAACACCGCGACCGCGCATCCCGCGGCCGCGAGCCGCCACGCGATGCCGAGCCCGATCACGCCGGCGCCGACGATCGCGACGCGCGGGCGCGCGCCTGGTGCTGGAGGAGGAAAGAGAGGGGAGGGCGTCACCGGTTCCGGGCTTCCTTCGCTGGCATTATCCAGGCAGGTTCGATGGGTCTGATCTCAGCCGCGCGACCGCGCGGCACCCCAGCCGAGGCCACCTTCGCGCGCCGCGGGCCGGCGCGCAAGGGGATTCGGGCGCGCTTCCCATAAGGAACGCGAGTGGGACCGATCGGAACATTTCATTGTCTTTTCGCAGGCCCATCCGCCAGCGTGGCCTCCTCGATCAGGAGGTCGCATGGCCTGTCACAGCATCGCAAAGCCCGGGATGGCCCCGGGCGTCCCGCTTCCCTTCTCGTTCGTCGTCCTCTGGAGTTCCGGCTACATCGGCGGCGCCGTCGGCCTGAACTACGCCGAGCCGTTCACGATGACGTTCCTGCGCTTCGCGCTCGCCGGTGTCCTGCTGCTGCTGATCGCGGTCGCGACCCGGGCGCCGTGGCCGGCGAGCCGGCGCGAGGCGGGACACATCGCGGTGGTCGGCCTGCTGATCCAGGCGGTCCAGTTCGGCGGCCTGTATTCCGGGATGAACGCCGGCGTCTCGGCGGGGGTGTCGGCGCTGATCGTGGGGCTGATGCCGATCCTCACCGCGCTGGGTGCCGGCTGGTTCCTGGGCGAGCGGGTATCCCGGCGGCAGTGGTTCGGCCTCTGCCTGGGGCTGGCGGGCGTCGTCGCCGTCGTCGGCGACCGCCTCACCGCGGGCGGGGACGCCGGCGGGTTCCTGCTCGTCGGGCTGGCCCTGTTCGGCATCACGGCCGGGACGCTGTACCAGAAGAAGTTCTGCGCCGGCATGGACCTGCGGACCGGCGGGTTCATCCAGATGGCGGTGGGCGCCCTCGCGTTGCTCGTCCTCGCGGGCATGGCGGAGACGATGGAGATCCGCTGGACCGCCGGCTTCGTCGGCTCGCTCGCCTGGCTCGCGGTGATGAACTCGATCGGGGCGGTCAGCCTGCTGTTCGTGATGATCAGGCGCGGCGAGGCGACCAGGGTCGCGAGCCTGTTCTACCTGATCCCGCCGATGACGGCGCTGATGGCCTCCGTCGTCCTCGCCGAGATGCCCGGCCTCGCGACGGTGGCCGGCTTCGCGCTTGCCGCCCTCGGGGTCCGCCTGGGCACGCGCAGCTGAGGCCCGGCTTGGCCGCGGTCTTTGCACGGCCGCCGGGTTTGCGCTACCAATGGCCGCCCGCGAACGACCGCACCAGATCCAGCCCATGCCCAGCCAAGGCCCCCTGGCCCTCTACCGCGAACGCCGGGGCACCGGCACGCTCAAGGCGGACGCCGCGCAGGAATACGCGGCCGAACGGCTGCAGAGCCTGCACGCCGCGCTGAAGGAATACCGGCCCTCGACCGGCAAGGCCGGCTGGCGCGAGCGCTTCGGCCTCGGCCGCCGCCAAGCGGAGCCGGAGCCGCCCCAGGGCCTGTACATCTACGGCGACGTCGGGCGCGGCAAGTCCATGCTGATGGACCTGTTCTTCGAGGCGTCCACGGTCGAGCGCAAGCGCCGGGTGCATTTCCACGCCTTCATGCTGGAGGTCCACCGCCGCCTGCACGAGATGCGCAACGCGCGCGCCGGCAAGGCCGACCGCAGCGTCGACGAGAGCCTGCCCGAACTGGCGCGCCAGCTCTCGGAGGAGGCGTGGCTGCTGTGCTTCGACGAGTTCCACGTCACCGACATCGCCGACGCGATGATCCTGGGCCGGCTGTTCACGGCGCTGTTCGAGCGCGGCGTGGTCGTCGTCGCGACCTCGAACTGGCCGCCGGACGACCTCTACAAGGACGGCCTCCAGCGCCACCTGTTCCTGCCGTTCATCGCGCTGCTGAAGGAGCGGATGGACGTGGTCGAGCTGTCGGGGCCGGTCGACTACCGGCTGGAGCGTCTGAAGGGGCAGGCGGTCTATTTCCACCCGCTCGGCCCGGCGAGCCGGCAGGCGATGGCGGACGTCTTCGCCCGGCTGTCGGACGGCAGGGAGCCGAAGCCGGCGGCGCTGTGGACGCAGGGCCGCAAGGTGGAGGTGCGGCGCGCCTCGGGCTCGGTCGCCTGGTTCTCCTTCGAGGAGCTGTGCTCGCGTCCCCTGGGGGCGGCCGACTACATCGCGATCGCGACCCATTACGGCACGGTGCTGGTCGACGGCGTGCCGCGCCTGAAGGCGGCCCAGCGCAACGAGGCCAAGCGCTTCATGACCCTGATCGACGCGCTCTACGAGCACAAGGTCAAGACCGTGATCGCCGCCGAGGTCCCGCCCGAGCGGATCTACGAAGAAGGCACCCACGCCTTCGAGTTCCAGCGCACCGTCAGCCGCCTGATGGAGATGCAGAGCGAGGACTACATCGAGGCGCAGCACCTGACGTGAGGATAGCAACGCGGGGCGCGATCTACGACGTGCTCAGGGGATGCTGGAGGAAGCGGGGAATTCTATCCGGCTCTCGTGACTTCGCAAGTGCCGGCTTGTTCACTAGGATGTGGCTATCGGACTTTATATCCGGTAGATTTAACTGCTCGTGTCGGCATGCCGGATGCAGCTAAGAATTGTGGAGGAACATGTAGATGGAATATTCACTTGACACGCTGGTTGAAATGGCGCGCCGGGTGAAAATGACTCCGGAGCAGGAAGAGTCGCAGCGGCGAAGCTTCGCATATGGGAATGTGGCGTTTGAGAATCCCCTCGTCACGCGCGAGATGATAGACCGTGCTGCGGAAACCTTGCGGAGCCATGGCAACTGAAGGGAGGGAGGGAGACCGCCACAGCGAGGGCCGTACTCCTGATCTAATCACCGACCCGCATCAACGAGCCGAGCGTGAATCGCTCAATGGCGTTGGGCAGGTTCGCGTCTTGTACGAGATGATCGACGAATGGTTGCAGCCGGGTCGTATCTTCCAGTTGCGCCCTTCGCGGATCTTACAGCTTCATAGGCCTGCGTTGGACGGGCTTAGCTTATTTGCTGGATTATGGCGCCCAGGTGGTGTCGATATCCATGGCAGTCGTCATAACCCGCCTGGAGCTCACCTCGTGGCGGGGCTCATTGAAGAACTCTGCGACTATGTCAATAGTCACTGGGATCGCCCAGCCATACATTTGGCCAGCTACGTCATGTGGCGGCTGAATTGGATCCACCCTTTTGACGACGGAAATGGCCGCACTGCTAGAGCAGTCGCCTATCTAGTGCTGTGTACGAGACTGGGCTTCCGTCCTCCAGGCGAGCCGACAATCCCGGATCAAATTGTCAGCAACCGCAAGCCTTATTACACGGCGTTGGAAGCTGCCGATGCGAGCTTCGCTGAAACCGGTGTTCCTGATATCTCTGCAATGGAAAAGCTTCTCGCCGACATGTTGGCGGCTCAGCTACTGCACGTGGTTGAGCGGGCATACGGTCAAAGCATCGACTTGAAAAAGGAAGAATAGGTACGGGCACTTCGGAGAGCGGCCGCCTCGCGGCGGCCGCTCCCCGCTCCTCACTTCGCCGCGGTTCGCACCGGGCCCAGGCGCAGGAACTGGGTCTCGCTGACCGCGCCGTCGACGCCGTCGTTGTCGGTGACCGCGACCATGGTGCCGTCGGCGGTCACGGCGAAGCCCTCGACCTTGTCCGGAGTCCAGCCCTTGGCCGCCGCCATCGCCGGCAGCAGGTCGAGCATCGCCGCCTTCTCCACTCTGGGCGCCGGCTCGCCGGCCGGGGCCGGCGCGACGTCCGCCAGCGAGACGCGGTAGACCATCTTCAGCGCGGCGTCGGGGCCGCCGCGGTTGTCGCGCTCGAGCACCGCGAACTCGCCCTTGCCGAGATGGGTGATCTCCGACAGGCCGACCCAGCCGCCGGCCGGGCTCTTCGGCGCGTCGAGCGGGTAGGCGACGAAGCCCCAGGCGCCGTCGGCCGGGGTGTAGACGGCCAGCTTCACCATGCCCTTGGCGTCGTCCTTCCACGACCGCTGCACGGCGAGGACGACGCGGGTCGTGCCGCCGGCATCGACGTATTCGCTGACCCCCTCGAAGCCGAAGCGGCTGGCCGCGGCGGCCACGGGCTCGGGCAGCGGCACCTCCTCGACCACCGTGCCGTCGGCGCGGACCTTGAGCAGGCGGTTGTCCATGCCCTTGTCCGGGTTGCCCTCGCTGGCGAGCCAGAAGCCGCCGTCGGCGGCCACCGCGATGCCTTCCAGGTCGTATTTCCCGGCGGCACCACCGGTCACGTCGACATGGGAGACGATGCGCGCCGGCGTGTGCGCCGCGTCGATCGTGAAGATGCGGGCGACGTCGTAGAAGCTGTCGCTGACCGCGTACAGCCGGTTCGCGTCGCGCGGGTCGGCGGCGAGGCCGGACAGCGCGCCCCAGCCGATCGGGGCGCCGGTCGCCGGATCGGCCTGCGAGACGATGGTCGGGTAGGCGGGGGCGGCGGCGGTGCGCCGGTAGATGCCGATGGTGGCGCGCACGCCCTCCTCGGCGTCGTCCTCCTCGGAGGCGACCACCAGCAGGTCGCGCGACGGGATCGCGAGGACGCCCTCGGGGCCGGTGCCGGTCGGCAGGACCTGGAGCAGCTCCGGTGCTACGCCGGCGCCGCGGTCCTCGAACACGGCGACGAGGCCGGCGCGCTCGGCGTTCACGAAGAACAGCGGCGTGCCGCCATAGACGCCGGCCGCCACGCCTTCCGGCTCCACGCCCTTCCTGGCCGCGCGCTTGGCGGGGTAGTGGCCATGCGCCATCGCCAGGTGCTCCATCAAGGCGCCGCTCTCGTATGCCACCTCGCCCCCGGCGGTCCAGATCGTGAAACCGCGCGAGCCGCCCTGGTAGTCGCCCTCGTCGGCGGTCACGAAGCGTGCGCCGTCGAGCCACGCCACCGCGTCCGGCTCGCGCCGGACGTCGGCGAGGCTGCCGGTGCCGTCGACCCGCCGCCCCTCGGCGGTCGGGATCGCCGACAGGCTCGCGGTGCCGGCGGAGAAATGGCCGGTCACCGCGCCCGCCTCGAGGTCGACGAGCGTGAGATGGTTGTTCTCCTGCAGGGTCACGACCGCGACGTTGTCGGCGTTGATCGAGACGAATTCCGGCTCCGGGTCCTCCGGCGCCACCTCGGCCAGCCCGGTCAGCGCGATTTTCGCGGGCCCGCCGCAGTCGGCCGGCATACCGTCCCCGCCGAGGCGGAACACGGCCAGATACCCGGCCGGCGGTTGCGGCAGGGCGCCGCCGTCCAGGTCCTCGTCGCGCTCGTTCTCGACGGCGACCGCAAGGAAGCGGCCGTCGGGGCCGGCGGCGAGCGAGTCCAGCTGGCCGCCGACGTCGCAGCGGGCGACAACCTCGCGGCTCGCGACATCCACCACCGCAACGTGGCCGGACGGCTCGGCATGGGATGCGCTCGTGACGACCCCGACCAGCGCGTGGCCGCCCACGACCGTCACCGAGGTCGGCTCGCCGTCGAGCGCGGTGCGGCCCAGCGGGCGCGGGTCCGAGGGATCGGCGATGTCGACGAACGCGATCGCCGCGCCGGGGCTGTCGGTGTGCACGAGCGTCATGCCGTCTCCGGTGACGGAGACGATCTCGGCGACGGTCTCGGTCGCGCGATCGGTGCCCTCGGGCAGCGTCTCGTGAACCGGAAGCGTGGCGATGCGGTCGAAATACGGAGCTTGCGCCGCCTGCGCGCCGCCAGGGGCGTCGAGTGTCGGGCGACCGGCGACGCCGAGCGCCAGGGAAAAGGCCATCAGGCCGAGGAAGGGTTTCATGGTTTCGAGGCTCCATCCCGGATGAACCCCGATGCCGCGGCCGGCCATGGGCGGGCGCACGGGCCGCGCCTCGTTTCAGGCAGCGCCGCATGCGGCGAGGCGGCCGAAAGGTGCATCGGCTCCCGTGACCCTTTCGTGACGCTTCAGGGAAGGTTGAGCGACATGCGCCATCAGCCCGGTGGGGCGGAGAGGCGGTATCCGCCCTTCTCGCAGTGGAGATCCTCCAGCGTCAGGTGAGGAAACCGGTCCATCCAGTCCCGGATCATTGCCTGCTCGTCCGGTCGGTCGCCGTCGTCCACGTAGACGGCCCCTCCGGGACCAAGCCGCGGGATCAACAACGGCCCCGCCGGCCAGCGCGCCTCGGGTCCGGTCCGGGCGGGCGGGCCATCGACGAACAGCAGGTCGATCCGGTCCGGCAAGGAGACCTCGCCGTACCAGGGCGCCGTCCGCCCCTCCACCCAGCGTTCCACGATGGGCGTGCCGAGCACCTCGGTGCGGTCGCCGACGCCCCATTCTTCGAGCATTGCCCTGGTCCTGGCCGCGAATTCGGGCGCGTGGTCGATGCTGACGATCCGCCCGCGGCCGACCTTGCGGCAGGCCAGGGCGAGCACCAGCGTGGAAACCCCGCTGCCGCATTCCACGATGCACTCCGGCCGCCGTTCGAGCACGTGCTTGACGAGAGCCAGGAGAATGTCCGGCGAGGCCGCCCAGCCCCGCATCGGCGGCAGCGGGCGATCCACCCCCAGCGTGTGTTCCAGCAGTCGCAACGATTGCGTCTGCTGGAACTGGTGAGCCGATTCGTTCTTGATCCGCTTCAGCGTCAGCGTCGTCCGATTCTCGATCTCGAACGTCTTCAGATGGATCCTGCGGACCTTGAACGCCAGCCAGCCGAGCATGGCCAGGCCCGCCAGGCCGACGGACATGAAAGCGAATATGCCAAAGCTCATCATCCGAGCAATGCTCCCGGCCCGGGGTGCCTCATGCCGGCGACGGTATGTCCGCCCGGCTTGCTCTGTGCTAACAGGGTCGGAGGATGTTTCATCCTCGCAAATCGGACTTCCCGCGATGATGGCTGCCGTACCCGTTCCGGTCGCCCGCCATCCCGCCCTATTAATCTCTCGTCAACCATTCAGTTCTATGCATTAGAGTTCGAACCTCCAAGACGGGCAGGGGCCGCGCGAGCGGGCCGCCTCCCGCGCCGGCACGAGGAATGGGGATGGGGCTCCTCGGTCAATGGCATTCGCCGCAGCCCGGCGGCGCCGGGGCATCGGTCTCCGGCGGGGCGCGGATCGTGGTCGTCGAGGACGAGACGGCGCTGCGCGAGGACCTCGTCGAGTACCTGCGCCACTGCGGCCATTTCGCGGTCGGGGTGCCCAGCGGCGCCGTGCTGGACGAGTTGCTCGGGCGCAGCGCCTTCGACCTCGCGATCCTGGACGTCGGCCTGCCGGGCGAGGACGGTTTCGCGATCGCGCGCCGCCTGCGCGAGCGCTCCGGGATCGGCATCGTGATGCTGACCGCGCGCGGCCAGTCGGCCGACCGCATCTCCGGCCTCGAGATCGGGGCCGACGCCTACATGGTCAAGCCGGTCGAACTGCGCGAGCTCGAGGCCCAGGCGAGGACGCTGCTGCGCCGGGTCCGTTCCTCCGGCGTGCCGGATGCCGCCGCGTCCCCGGTGCCGGGCTGGACGTTCGAGCCGGTGACCTGGCGCCTCGTCGCCCCGTCGGGCGCCGCCGTCCGGCTCACCGCGGCCGAAAGGCAGTTCCTGGCCCTCCTGACCCGCCATCCGGCCCAGCCGGTCTCGCGCGCGGAAGTGTTCCGGATGCTGGGCAAGCGCCAGTGGGAGGCGGGGGACCGCTCGGTCGACTCGCTCGTCCGCCGGCTGCGCGCCAAGGTCGAGCGGCAGACCGGCGAGGACCTGCCGGTCCAGTCCGTCCACGCGATCGGCTACGCCTTCACCGCCCCCGTCGTCATGCGCTGACCTCCCCGTCCGCGCCCCCCGGCGCCGTCTCGGAAAACACGAGCGTCACGGCCGTGCCCTGGCCGGGCGTGCTGTCCAGGCTCAGCCTGCCGCCGAGCGGCCCGGTCGCGAGGTTGTAGGCGATGTGCAGCCCCAGGCCCGTCCCGCCGCTGCCGCGCCGCGTCGTGAAGAACGGGTCGAAGACATGGGGGAGGCATTCCGGCGCGATCCCCCTGCCGTCGTCGCGGTGGACCAGCCGGACCATGTCCGGCGAGGGGCGGTCGACGGTGATCGCGATCGTGCCCCGGTCGCCTTCGCCGTAGGCGTGGAGCAGCGAGTTCAAGGTCAGGTTGGTGACGATCTGGGACAGGGCTCCGGGATCGCCGTCGACCTTCAGGCCCTCCGGGCATTCGACGCGGACCGCGTGCCCGGCCTGGCGCAGCCGGGGCTGCAGGCTGAGCAGGACCTCCTGGAGGTAGGAGCGCAGGTCGAAGCGCCGCCGCTCCGCGCTGACGCGGTCGACCGCCACCTGCTTGAAGCCCTGGATCAGCTCGGCCGCGCGGCGGCAGTTGGCGAGGATCAGGTCGGCCGTATCGCCCGCGGTCTCCAGGTAGCGGCGGAACTCCTGGCGCCCCGGGCCGCCCGCCTCGACCGAGCGCCGGAGCCGGTCGGTCGCGTCGGAGAGGTGGGAGGCGCAGGACAGGGCGATGCCGACCGGGGTGTTGACCTCGTGCGCGACCCCGGCGACGAGGGCTCCCAACGAGGCGAGCTTCTCGGACTGGACCAGCGTCTCCTGGGCCTCCTCCAGGCGCTTCAGCGCGTCCTCGGCCTCGCGGCGGCGGTTCGCAAGCTCCTGGTTGACGGTCGCGAGCTGCTCCTGGAGGCGGTCGCTGACCCGCACGAGGCGCCGCTGCTCGCGGTAGCCGCGCTCGTAGGCGCCGATCAGCGCCTCGACGCCGTCCCTCACCGCCGGGTCGGCATCGGCCAGCCTGCCTCTCAGCAGCCTCGCCTCGTCGAGGACGCGCTCCTCCGTGTCGAAGAGGTTGAAGGTCATCGCGAAGGATGCTCCCGGCCGGTCAGGCCGGCGGGACCTCGGCCAGCCGGAAATCGACATGGTCGAGATCCTCGGAGAAGTCCTCGCCGAACTCCTGCATCGTATCGTCGCCCGGCGCGTAGCGCCAGTCGACCCGCACGGGCCGGCCGCGGGCCGCCTCGGCCTCCAGCATCTGCAGCAGGTTCATCAGCACCTTGGCCGTGCTGCTGTTGAAGTAGATCAGCTCCACCGTCAGGCGGACGGGGGGGCCGTCCCGACGCTCCAGGAACCCGCGCAGCTCGGCGACGACGGGCCCGAAGAAGCTGGCGGCGTCCTCGGGATAGGATTCGCCCCGCAGCGTCAGTTCGCCCGTCTCGAAGTCGAAATCGACTTCGGGCGACCGCTCGGTCGCCGCAATCCTCATCGCGCTCATACCGTCCTCAGATGCATGCTTTCAGGCAGAAGAAGACCCTGCCGTCGCCGGCGGGGGCGAAATCGTACTCGATGGGCTCGCTCGCGCGTCGCGCGATCTCGATCAGCCCGATCGTCGCTCCCCGGCTGTCGTCGTCGGGAGCGGCGCGGAGCTGCTCCCGGTAGTAGGCCTTGATCCCGTCCTTGTCGAGGCTGCGCAGGTGCTTGAGCCGGGCTTCCAGCTTCGGCACCTCGGACTCGCGCACGGCGTTGCCGCACACGATGAAGAACCGGCCGCCCTCGATGCCGATCGTCACCATCCCGGCGCTCAGCTCCACCTCGCGGTCGAGGCTGCCGCTGACCTTGTCCGCGGAGTAGCGGATGATGTTCTGGACCTGCTCGACGAAGACCGAGAAGACCCGCTTCACGGTCCCGGTGTCGGCCTCCTCCAGCGCCATCTTCTGCCGCAGCGCCTCGCCCAGCGAGTAGAGGATGCCCTCGGAGACGTATCCGCTGAACGAGAAGACGATCCCGTTGGCATCCAGGGCCTTCTTGAAGGAGGAGTAGGTCTCGGCGAGCATGGTCTGTGTTTCCAAGCCGGAAAGAGGGGCGGGGCCGGCGGCCCCGGTCATTGCCGCGTCCCCGCGGGCAGCGGCAGCGTCACGGTGAAGGTCGTGCCGGCGCCGGGGACGCTTTCGACCGCGACCCAGCCGCCATGGAGCTCGACGACGTGCCGGACGAGGTGGAGGCCGATGCCGGTCCCGGTGACGCCGGCGGCGTTCGAGCCGCGGAAGAAGCGGTCGAACACGCGCGGCAGCTCGTTCGCCGGGATGCCGATGCCCTGGTCGCGCACCGCGACCGCGAGGCCGAAGGGGTCGGGCCGGGCCGAAATCTCGACCTGCGCGTCCGCGGCCGAATACTTCACCGCGTTGGCGATCAGGTTGTTGAAGGCGAGCGAGAGCAGCTCCGGATCGCCCGTCACCGCCTCCGGCAGCCCGTCGACGTCGAGCGTGAAGCGCGCGTCCGGGGAGATGGCGCCGTGGTTCTCGACCAGGGAGGCCAGCAGCCCGGCCAGGTCGAACGGCCGCGCCTCGACGGCCAGCGTGCCCGTGTGCAGCCGGTCGTCGGCGAGGTAGGATTCGATCAGCCCGTTCAGCCGGCGCACGCTGCTCCGGATCGACTGCAGCCGGGGCCGCGTGCCGAGGTCCTGCTCGTCGATGCGCAGCGCCAGCATCTGCGCCGCGCTGTCGATCACGGCAAGCGGCGTGCGGAACTCGTGCGAGACCATGGACAGGAACTGGCGCTGCCTGTCGGTCGCCTCCAGCTCGCGCTGCAGCGCCACTTCCGTCCGCTCCTTGGCGGCGGCGAGGGCCTGCTGCTTGGCCGCGATCTCCGCGGTCCGGGCGGCGACGCGCCACTCCAGCGTGTCGGTGAGCGCGGTCAGGTCCTCGTACAGGCACACATTGTCGAAGCCGACCGCGACGCGGCTGCAGAAAAGCTCCAGCAGCCGGTGGTCGTCGGTCGTGAACGGGTCGGGCCGCTCGAGCAGGAAGACCGTGGTGCCGTGCTCCAGGGTGCGGAAGGCGAGGATGCAGCGGTCGCGCTCGTACCGGCTGTTCTGGGTCCTGAAGGTCTCCTCGAGCTGCCTCGCGAGGTCCCCCGGCAGGCCGGAGGCGACCGGCTGCCCGACCAGGCCGGCATACCGGCCCGACCCCGCGACGGCCGTGATCTGCCGCGTGCCCGCCCGGTCGCTGTCCCGGCACGCCAGCACCGAGCTTTCCGCGCTGTCGAGCACGCGGTGGAGCTGCCCGGCGATGCCCTCGATCAGCGTGCGCATCGACCGCTTCTCGAACAGCGGGGCCGAGGCGTTCAGGATGCGCTCCAGGCCGAGCCGGTGGCGCTCGATCGTGACGATGTCGCGCCAGGAGCGCAGCGCCCCCACGATCGCCGTGAACAGCTTCTGGGAGGTGAGCTCGGTCTTGCTCTTGTAGTCGTTGATGTCGTAGTCGACGACCACGTCCTGCTCGGGCGCTTCGCCGGGCTGCCCGGTGCGCAGGATGATGCGGATGCGGCGGTTGCCGAGCTCCTCGCGGATGCGGCGCACCAGGACGAGGCCGGAATCGTCCGCCTCCATCACGACGTCGAGCAGCGTGACCGGGATGTCCGGGCATTCCGCGAGGATGGAATGGGCATCCTGGGCCGAGCGTGCGCTGACGACCTCGAAACGCCGTCCCTCGAACGCGTAGTCGCGCAGCAGCACCCGCGTCATGGCATGCACCTGCGGGTCGTCGTCGACGACCAGGATCAGCCAGGGGTCCGCGGCCTCCCGAGCCCGCGACGTGTCGTCCGGCCCGTCCGGCGCGAAAAGCGGGGCATCGTCGTCGGGCGACGCGGCGGAGGCCGGGATCGTCGGCTCCGTCCGGCCGAACGCGTCCGTTCCGGCGATGGAAGTGCCGTTCTGGTACATGCGGTTCGTGCGTCCCCGGCGGTTTCGGTCTCGCGAATAGCAGGCCACAACGCCCGATCCCCGGTCAAACCGCCATTCGTGACCAAATGTGACGACCGGCGTGCCGGACGTTTCGTTCCGTCCCCGGCGCGCCGGTGCTTGTATTGCGCGTGCCGGCTGAGGTACACCGGCCGGGCAGTCGCCTGCAACGCCGAAGGAGGCCCGATGTTCAGGACCTTGGGTGCGGCCCTCGCGATGCTCCTCGCCGCAGCGTCCGCGGTCCACGCCCAGACGCGCTACGTGGTCGGGGTCGAGAACATCGCCTACATGCCCTACTATGCCTACGAGGACGGGCGCTACGGCGGCTTCGTGCGCGCGGTGCTGGACGCCTTCGCCGCGGACCGGGGATACGCCTTCGAGTACCGCCCGCTGCCGATCCAGCGCCTCTACGCCCGTTTCCTGGACGGCACCGTCGACTTCAAATTCCCGGACGCCCCGGAATGGCGCCAGGAGCTGAGGGCGGGCCACGAGATCGCCTACAGCGCCCCGGTCGCGGACTACGTCGACGGCACGATCGTGCCGGCCGGGAAGCCGGCGGCGAAGGACGAGATCCGCACGCTCGGCACGGTCGCGGGCTTCACGCCCTGGGCCTGGGCCGACGACCTCGGTTCCGGGGGCGCCGTCCTGTCGGAGAACGGCAGCTTCGAAGCACTGCTGGCGCAGGTGCTGAACGGCCGGGTCGATGCCGCCTACGCGAACGTCGCGGTCGTGCGCCACCAGCTCGACCGGCTCGGGCGACCGGGCGCGCTGGTCTTCGCGCCCGACCTGCCGCATGTCCGCGGCGCCTATCATCTCTCGACCACGAAGCATCCCGACGTGATCGCGGAGTTCGACGCGTGGCTCGCCGCCAACGCCGGCCGCGTCGCGGAGATCCGCCGCCGGTTCGGCATCGACGGGGAGGAGTGACGCGGTGGCCTCCGCAGGTTCCGAGGCGGCCGGGATCGCGATCCCCGGCGCCGCGCCGCGCCGCGTGCGGGCCGGCCTCACGGTCAGGCAGGCCGGGATCACGCTCGCTGTCGCGCTGACGCTCGGCCTGCTCGCAGGCGCGATCGGCCTCGTCTCCGACTGGTACGCCGCGCGCGAGGAGGTCCGGCGCACGGTCGCCCAGTCCTTCGCCATGGTCTCCGAGTCGGCCGCCGAGGCGGCGTTCCAGATGAACCCGACGCTCGGCGAGCGCGTGGTCGCCGGCCTGCTCGAGCAGCCGACGGTCCGCAAGGTCGTGCTGACGGACGACTTCGGCGGGCTGCTCGGCGAGCGCGAGCGGGCGGGCGGCGCCGCGGCGCCCGCCTGGCTCGCCGAGCGCCTGTTCGGCGACATCGCCCACCACTCGATCCGCCTGGTCCAGCACGACCCCGCCGGGACCGGCGATGCGGCCGGGACGGTCGGCGTGATCGAGGTCTGGCTCGACGAGCGGGGCTTGGCGGAGGACTTCCTGCGCCGCGCGGGCAGGGCGGCGGTGGCCGAGACGCTGCGCGCGGCCGGCATCTGCGCCGTCATGGTGCTGGTCTTCTACCTGATGATCACGCGGCCCCTGCTCGGCATCGCGACCGCCGTGACCCGGGTCGACCCGGCCCGGCCGGCGGAACGCCCGGTCCCGGTGCCGGCCCGGCACCGAACGGACGAGCTGGGCCTGCTGGTCGGCACGCTCAACGACCTGCTGCGCGCGTTCGGCCGCGGCCTCGCCGAGCGCGACCGGGCGGAGAAGGAGCTGACGGCGCTCGCCCGCGACCTGGAGCACCGGGTCGCCGACCGGACCCGCGCGCTCGAGACGGCCCATGACGACCTCGCGCGCGAGAAGGAGGAGGTCGAGCGCGCGCTCGCCGGACTGAACCGGGCGAGCCGCTACATCGACGAGAGCATCCGCTACGCGCGCCGCATCCAGACGTCGCTTCTGCCGCGACCCGGCGCGCTCGGGCCGACGGTCCACGAGGTGGCCGTCGGCTGGCATCCCCGCGATTCCGTCGGCGGGGACTACTACTGGCTCGACCATCGGGACGGCCTGGGCCTCGCGATCGTGGTCGACTGCACCGGGCACGGGGTGCCCGGCGCCTTCATGACCGCGATCGTCGCCTCCGTGCTGGGCCGGGTCCTGTCGGAATGCGACTGGAGCGACCCGGCGGCGATGCTGTCGGCGCTGGACCTCGCGGTGCGCGGGAGCCTGCGCCAGGACGCCGGTTCCGACGACGGGCTCGACGCGGCGGTCTGCGTCGTCGACAGCGGGCGCCGCATCGTCTCCTACGCCGGGGCGAACATCCCGCTCTACGTCTCGGCGGGGGGGAGCGTGTCGCGCGTGCGCGGCGACCGCCGCGGGCTGGGGCACCGGTCGGACGCGCCCGGCTTCGCCTTCCGGCGGCACGACGTCGCGCTCGAACCGGGCATGGCCTTCTTCCTGTGCACCGACGGCATCGTCGACCAGGTGGGCGGGGCCGGGCGGCGCAGCTTCGGCTACCGGCGCCTTCAGCAGGCGCTGGCCGCCTCGGAAGGGCTTGCGATGGACGACCGGATGACGCGCGTCTTCGCGGACTTCGACGCCTACAGGAGCGAGGAGGCGGTCCGGGACGACGTGACCTTCATCGGTCTGCTTCCTCTCCCTCCCCCTCCGCCCCAACCGGGATCAGCGGAGCCGGCCTGAGGTCGCGGAGCAGGACGGAGAAGGTCGCCGCCTGCGGCTTCTTCCACCGTACCCGGGCGACCTCCGGCGACACCAGACGTTCGATGTACCCTACGTGGCCCGCCATCTCGCGGTCGTCGAAGACGACCCTCTGGCCGACCGTGAAGGCATAGCCCACCCAATGCCGTATCAGCCTCATCGTCGCTCCCAGTGGTCGGCGGCGCGTCGTTACCAGAAGAGCGCAGGCCGGCGGGCAGGGGAATCGACGAAGCGTCACGAAATGTGACGGACATGTGACGCCTGTCATCCAGGGTTCTCGAAAGGGTTAAACTTAGATACAATTCGTCACAATTTGCCGAGCATCGACCGTGGTATGCTTCGCGACCGAAGGATGATATCCGATCGTATATGCGCGTCCTTTGGGATAGTGCATGCCAGGCGACACTTTCGAAAGCCCGGGGGTTTCCATGTCCAAGACGAAGTCCGGTCCCAGCGTACGTCCGGCCGGCCGCAGGCGCGGGGCGACCCCGCTGGCGATCGCGCTCGAGCCGCGACTCGTCTTCGACGCGGCCCTCGCCGGCACCGCGCTGGATACGGCGCTGGACGCGGTCGAGCAGGACGCCCCTTCCGAAACCGTCGCCGACACGGTGGCGCCGCCGGAGCCGGCCGCCGGCGATCCGGCTCCTTCCGACGGTTCCTTCGCCGCCCGGGACGTTTCCGGCGTGCGCGAGATCGTCTTCGTCGACAGCCGCGTGCGCGACGCGGACGTGCTTCTGGGGGCGCTGCCGGACTGGGTCGAGGTCGTCCGTCTGGATGTCGGCCGGGACGCCGTCGACCAGATCACCGGTACCCTCGCGGGGCGGCATGACGTCGCGGCGCTGCACATCCTGTCCCATGGCGGCGAGGGGACGCTGACGCTCGGCACGGGAACCCTGAACTCCGCCGTGCTGATGGCGCGTTCGGACCAGGTCGCGGCCTGGGGCGACGCGCTCGCCGACGGCGCCGACATCGTCCTGTACGGCTGCGAGGTCGCCGGCAGCGAGACCGGCCGCGCGTTCGTCGGGCTGCTGGCCGACCTGACCGGCGCCGATGTCGCGGCCTCGCAGGACGCGACGGGCGCTGCGGAGCTTGGCGGCGACTGGGTGCTGGAACTGCGCACCGGCACGATCGAGGCCGGGCTCGCGGTGACTGCCGCCGACTACGGCCATCTGCTGGCGGCCCCGGCCTTCGATGCCACCAACGCGGCGCTCGCCTATACCGAAGGCGGCGGCGCGGTCGCGGCCGATTCCGCCCTCACCCTGACGGCGCCCGGCACCGGCACCGCGAACCCCGTCGGCGCGCAGGTCCGCATCACGGCGGGCTTCGGCGCCGGCGACCGGCTGCAGCTCGCCACCACCAACGGGATCAGCGGCGCCTGGAACGCCGTGACGGGCACCCTGACCCTGTCGCATTCCGGCGGGACGCCGACGGTCGCCGACTACCAGGCAGCGCTGCGGGCGGTGACCTTCGAGATCACCGGCGACCACCCGACCGCCACCGGCACCTCGCGCACGCTGAGCTTCGAGTTCACCTACAACGACGGGTCCGCCAACCAGACCGTCTCCGACACCCGCGCCGTGACCGTGGCCGAGGTCAACGACGCCCCGTCGGACCCGGGCAACGTCACCCTCTCGCCGATCGACGAGGGAACGCAGCGCACCGGCAACACCGGGACGCTGGTGTCGGCGCTGATCGGCGCGGCCGGCGTCACCGACGCCGAGCAGGGGACGGCGATCGGCATCGCGATCGTGCTGACGGACGCCACCAGGGGCACCTGGGAATACACGACCGACGGGGCGACCTGGCTGGACGTCGGGCCGCGCGCGGCGGGCAACGCGCTGCTGCTGGCAAGCGACGCTTCCACCCGGGTGCGCTTCGTCCCGGCGGACACCGACTACGCGGGCACGGCGACCTTCGCCTTCCGGCTGTGGGACAAGACCGAGGGCGCCTCCGGCGGCACCCATGACGTCACCGCCACGGGCGGCAGCAGCGCCTTCAGCGCCAATACCGCGACCGCCACGATCCAGGTCGTCGACGTCAACGACGCGCCGGTCCTGTCGGGCACCGGGCTGATCCTGCCCGCAATCACCGAGGACGTCGCCGACGGCTCCAACGCCGGCATGCCGGTGACGCGGCTGCTGTCGCTGGACGCGACCGGCGACCTCGTGACCGACATCGATACCGGGGCGAGCCTCGGCGTCGCCATCACCGCGACCGGCGGCCTCGGCGGGACGTGGCAGTATTCCGCCAATGGCACGACGTGGACCGATTTCCCGACGATCGCCGCGGGCAACGCGCTGCTGCTGTCGGGCGGCGCCTTCGTCCGGTTCAAGCCGGGGCCGGACAGCTCGGGCGAGGCGACGATCACGTACCGGGCGTGGGATGCCTCCTCCGGGACGGCGTTCGCGACCGCGGCGGTCGCGACGCTCGGCACCGGCGGGACCGCGCCGCTGTCGACGGGCGAGATCACCTCGATCCTGCCGGTCACCTCCGTCAACGACGATCCCGTGATCGGCACGTCCGGCCTCACCGTCTCCGAGACGGCGGCGCGGTCGGGCACCGGCATCCAGCTCGACGCGACGATGCTCGGCGCGACCGACGTCGACAACACGAACCCGGCGCAGCTCGTCTACCGGGTCGAGGCGCTGGCCGCCGGGGGCGAGCTGCTGATGCGCTACGGCACCGCCTATGTGGCGATGGAGGTCGGCTCCACCTTCACGCAGGCCGACGTCGCCGCGGGCAATGTCCGGTACCGCTACACCGGGGCCGAGCTCGCGGCCGACGCCGTCCAGCAGTTCCGCTTCACCCTGCGCGACGGCGCAGGCGCGGTGCTCGGCGACGAGAACCCGTCCGCGGCGGCCGACCCGCAGCGCTTCCTGACCGTGACCGTCACCGACGTCAACGCCGCGATCGACGTCGCCACCAGCTCGGTCACGGTCACCGAATACGTTGCGGGGACCACCGACCAGATCCATTCGATCACGCTGTCCTTCACCGACGCCGACGCCGCGGCCGGGTCGCGCAGCGTCACCATCGGGCCGGTCGACAAGCCGGCGCTGGGGCGCCTGGAATACAGCCTGGACGGAACGACCTGGACGTCGCTGCTGGCGGACCGGACCTTCGATGCGGCCGAGCTCGCCACCTTGCAGCTGCGCTTCGTCCAGACGGCCGACGCCCCCGAGCCGAGCGGCGCCAACGCCTACACGGACTTCTCCGTCACGGCGTCGGACGGGCGCGGCAGCACCGACACCCAGGCGGTCCGCGTCAACATCTCCGCCTGGAACGACCCGCCGGCGAACGACCCGTCGGCGACGGCGCTGACCATCACGGAAGGCGACAACCGGGTCCTCAACCGTGCCGCCGACAACACGACGCCGGCGGTCCACCTGTCGGTGGTCGACAGCGACAGCAACACCGCCGAGGCGACCTACACGATCACGACCGCCACCACCAAGGGCGGCCTCTACCGCGACGGCGTCCGGCTCGGCGTCGGCTCCACCTTCAGCCAGGCCGACCTCGACGCGGGGCTGGTGCGCTACATCCACGAGGACGACACGCCGGACGCAAATCCCGCGACCGCCGACGACAGCTTCGGCTACGTCGTCCGGGACGTGCACGGCGGCTCCTCGGCCGGCACCTTCGAGATCTTCGTGACGCCGGTCGACGACGCGCCGGTGCCCACGGCGCGCGACGTCTATGTCGGCGTCAGCGGGAACACCGGCGTCTCCGACTGGAACCTGTTCGCGACCGATCCCGACACCGCCGCGGCCAGCCTGACCTACACCGTCACCGGCCTCGCCGGCCGGGGCAGCTTCCGGCTGGACGGCACCGAGGTCACCACCTTCACTCAGGCCGAGGTGAGCGCCGGCCGCGTCACCTATCACGACGCCACCGGGACCACCGGCACCTTCACCGTGAACGTGTCGGTCAGCGACGGGACGACCCTGGTGGCGCTGCCGACCCTGACCATCCACGTCGTCTCGGGCGGCAGCGGCGGCACGGACCAGGCGCCGGAGGTCACGGCCAACGCCCCCCTCGTGGTCGCGGAAGGCAGCACCGGCAACGCGATCGGCGGCACGCTGCTCTATACCGACGACCGGGAGGACGGTCCGGCGGACGTCGTCTACACCCTCCAGACGGCGCCGGCCCGCGGCACCCTCTGGCTCGACGCGGACGGGAACGGCATCCAGGGCGGCGGGGAGGCGCTGGCCAACGGCGGGACCTTCACCCAGAAGGACATCGACGACGGCAAGCTGCGCTACGACCACGACGGCAGCGAGACGACGTCCGACCAGTTCACCTTCGACGTCGTCGACCGCAACGGCAACCACGTGCTGGCCGGCCGCAGCTTCTCGATCCTGGTGACGCCGGTCAACGACGCGCCCGCGATCGTTCCCAACGGCGGCACGCTGCCCGTCGCCGAACATGACGACGGCGGCACCGCGGGCGACTCCGCCGCCTTCGACCTGACCGGCGTCGAGAACGCCGTCAAGCTGACGACGGCGGTGCTCGGCGTCTCGGACGCCGAGTCGGCGACGACCTCGAACGACCAGTACGTCTACGTCGTCGTCACCAAGCCGGGCGGCGGGGACATCAAGGTCTGGCGCAGCGGGGCGTGGCAGACCCTCACCGACGGCGGCCGCTTCTCCCAGACCGAGCTTGCGGCCGGCAACGTCGCCTATTTCCACGATCCCGCCAAGGAGCCCGACGCGAGCCATGACCGCGTCGTGGTCCGGCTGGTCGACGGCGGCTCGACCGGCGGCGGCGAGGCGACCAGCGCCAACGCCACCGTCGCCTTCAACGTGACGCCCGTCAACGACGCCCCGGGCGCCAGCGGCGGCAGCTTCACGATCGCGGAAGGGGCCACCCGCGTCCTCGGCTACGACACGGAGATCGACGTCTCCGACAGCGATACCGACCCGGAGACGCTGACCTACCGCGTCACCCAGGGGCCGGGCGCGACCGCCGCCAGGCTGTGGCTCGACGCCAACGGCAACGGCACCTACGACGACGGCGAGGCGCTTTCGGTCGGCGGCACCTTCACCCGGCAGGACCTGGTGGACGGCAAGGTCCGCTATACGCATCTCGGCAACGAGGTGTTCGAGGACAGCTTCCGCGTCCGCGCGGTCGAGCCCGGCCCGGGGTTGGAGAGCGGCGACGCCACGGTGAGCGTCTTCATCCGGCCGGGCAACGAGGCGCCCGGGCTGGCCGGGCTGCAGGTGGTCCCGGTCTCGGCCGCCTATGAAGGCCAGGCGGTCGTGCTGACCGACACGATCCTGAGCGCCGTCGATCCCGAGACCTACAACCCGTCCGACCCGACCCTGACCCAGCGCCCGGAACTGGTGCAGTTCCGGCTGACCAGCGCGGTCCAGCACGGCCGCCTGGTGGTCGACAACGGCACGACGGTGCGCCCGCTCGGCGTTAACGGCGTCTTCACCATGGCCGACGTGCTCAACGGCCACCTGAAATACATCCACGACGGCAGCGAGAACCACGCCGACGGCTTCGGGATCATCGTGTCGGACGGCAGCGGCGGCGCCGAGCCCGCCGGCACCGTCACGATCAACGTGCAGGCCGTCAACGACAGCCCCGTGCTGACCGCCCCGAACGGCTACGCGGTCGACGAGGACACGACCCTGGCCCTCACCGGGATCAGCGTCTCCGACGTCGACGTCGGCAGCTCCGGCACCGTCACCGTGACGCTGGCCGTGGCGAGCGGCGTGCTCACCGTGCGCACCGACGTCGCCGGCGGACTGACGGGAGCGGGCGTCGCGAACAACGCCAGCGGCTCCGTCACCCTGTCGGGAACGGTCGCCGCGATCAACGCGACGCTCGCGGCGTCGGGCGGCCTCACCTACCGCGGCGGCACCGATTTCAGCGGCACCGACAACCTCGTGGTGACGGTGAGCGACCTCGGCGGAACCGGTACCGACCCGTCCGTCCTCGCCGGCCTGACCGGCTCCGGGCAGGCGCTCGACGGCCAGACGGTCGCGACGCCCGAGACCGGTACCGGCACGGACCAGCAGGCAACCAAGACCATCGCGATCACGGTGCGCCCGGTCAACGACCAGCCGACCCTCGCCGGCACGGCCGCGTCGCCGACCGCCACCGAGTCGGGTTCCGGGACGCCGAACGTGCGCCTGGTCCAGGACGGCTCGGCCGCGGTCGCCGATCCCGACGTGACCGCCGGCACGAAGAACTTCTCCGGCGCCACGGTCACGGTCTCCTTCACCGACGAGTACCGGCCCGGCGACCTGCTCAGCATCGCCCACGAAGGCACGGGAGCCGGGCAGGTCGGCGTCTCGGGCAGCGACATCAGCTACGGCGGGACCATCGTCGGCACCGTCTCGGGCGGCGATGCGGCATCGCTGGTCGTGACCTTCAACGGAGAGGCGACCGACGCCGCGATCGCGGAGGTCGTCGAGGCGATCCAGTTCCGGAACACGGGCGAGGACCCGCTGGTCAAGGGGACCGACGGCACGCGCGCCTTCCGCGTCGTCTTCAACGACGGCGGCAATATCGGCGCCGGCGGGCCGAAGGCCGCCGCCACGGTCCTGACCGGCACGATCACGCTGGTGAACGAGAACGACGCGCCGGTACTGAGCGCCCATAACCGCAACCTGACCTCGATCGCCGAGGACAACATCACGAGCACGGGCACCCTGGTATCGGCGCTCCTGACCTCCAACTCCGGCACCGCGACGGACGCGGACGACGCCGCGGTCGGCATCCTCGTGACGGCGGTGGCCGACACCAACGGCTACTACGAGTATTCGACCGACGGGACGACCTGGACGCGCGTCTCGACCCAGGTGACGGCGGGCTTCGGCCTGCTGCTGCGCGCGACCGACCGGGTGCGCTTCGTTCCCGACCAGCACTTCAACTCCGGCAACCTCGCCGACGGCAGCACCGGCGGGCTGACGTTCCGGGCCTGGGACCAGTCGACGAACGGGGGCGCCGCGGGTCAGGTCGCCCATACCGAGGGCGTGACCGCGACCGGCGGCACCACCGCCTATTCGGGCACGACCGCCACCGCCGCCATCACCGTCACGGCTGTCAACGACACGCCCGTGCTGACCGGCACGGCCGCCAGCCCGACCGTGACGGAAAGCGCCAGCACGACCAACGAGGTGGCCCTCGTCCAGGCGGGAGCGATCGCGATCGCCGATCCCGACGTGATGCGCGACGCCACCAATTTCAACGGCGCCAGGATCCTCGTCACCTTCACCGCCTACCGGTCCGGCGACCGGCTGATCGTCACGAATGCGGGCGACGTGACGGTGTCCGGCTCGACCATCTCCCATCTCGGGGCGGCGGTCGGGACGATCTCCGGCGGCAGCGGCAATGCGCTGACGATCACGCTGAACAACAGCTCGAGCGCCGCGGCCGCCCAGGCGATCGTCGAGGCGGTGCGCTTCCGCCACGACGGCGACGACCCGACGGCCAAGGGCGCATCCCCGTCGCGTACCTTCAGCATCGCGTTCGAGGACGGCGGCAATGTCGGCGGCAGCGCCCTGACCTCGGCCAGCCTGACCGGCACGATCACCGTGGTGGGCGAGAACGACGCGCCGGTGCTGAGCGCCCATAACCGCAACCTGACCTCGATCGCCGAGGACAACACCACGAGCACGGGCACCCTGGTGTCGGCGATCCTGACATCGAACTCCGGCACGGTCACGGACGCGGATAATACGAACGCCGGCATCCTCGTGACGGCGGTGACCGACACCAACGGCTACTACGAGTATTCGACCAACGGGACGACCTGGACGCGGGTCTCGACCCAGGTGACGGCGGGCTTCGGCCTGCTGCTGCGCGCGACCGACCGGGTGCGCTTCGTTCCCGATCAGCACTTCAACTCCGGCAACCTCGCCGACGGCAGCACCGGCGGCATCACGTTCCGGGCCTGGGACCGGACGACGAACGGAGGGGCGGCTGGGCAGATTGCCCATACCGAGGGCGTGACCGCGACCGGGGGGACCACCGCCTATTCGGGTACGACCGCCACCGCCGCCATCACGGTCACCGCCGTCAACGACACGCCGGTGCTGGCCGGTACGGCGGCGAACCCGAGCGCGACCGAGACCGGCAACCAGACCGACGTCCTGACGCTGGTCACCGGCGCGACCCTGGCCGACATCGACGTGCCGCGGGATGCGACCGGCTTCTTGGGCGCGACCCTGACGGTCCGGTTCACCGACGCCTATCAGGCCGGCGACCGCCTCAGCATCGCGAATATCGGGACGGCCGCCGGCCAGGTCGGCGTGTCGGGCTCCAACGTCACCTATGGCGGCACGACGGTCGGCACGTTTTCGGGCGGGGACGCCGGCGCGCTGACGATCACCTTCACCGCCAGCGCCGACGCGGCAGCCGTCGCCGCGGTCGTGAACGCGCTGCGCTACCAGAACACGACCGACAACCCCACGGCCAAGGGCACCGACCTCAACCGGGCGTATGAGATCGTCTTCAGCGACGGCGGCAATGTCGGCTCGCCGGGCGCGCTCTCCTCCGCCGCGATCACCGGCACCATCACCTTCACGGCCGAGAACGACGCCCCGACGCTGACCGCGACCGCCGGCAACACGACCTTCACCGAAGCCAACAACGTGACCTCGACCCCGGTCACGGTCGACGGGGGCATCGTGGTCGGCGACGTCGACGACGCGACGCTCGCCCAGGCCGAGGTGCGCATCACCGGCAACTACAACGCCGCCCAGGACCTGCTTGCCTTCACGAACGGCAATGCCGCCACCTTCGGCAACATCACCGCGAGCTGGAACGCCGGGACCGGGACGCTGACCCTGACCTCCGCCGGGGCGACCGCGACGCTCGCCCAGTTCCAGGCGGCGCTGCGCGCCGTCACCTACACCAATTCCAGCGACACTCCCGACACCGCGAACCGGACGGTCGACTTCCGCGTGCAGGACCAGGACGGTGCCTGGAGCGGCACCGGGACCCAGACGGTCCTGATCCAGCCGGTCAACGACACGCCGCAGCTCGACGGCATGGGCGGCACGCTTTCCTGGCTCGAGAACGCCGGCCACACCGTGATCGACGGGTCGACGACGCTGACGGACCTGGACTCGCCGGACTTCAACGGCGGCTCGCTGCGCGTCTCGCTCGGCGGCACGGCGACCGCCGCCGACCAGCTCGCCATCCGCGACCAGGGGGCTGGAGGAACCAACATCACGCTGGCGGGCAGCGACGTCTTCTACGGCGGCGTCCGGATCGGCAGCGTGCATGCCACGTTCAACGGCGCCAACGGCAGCGACCTGCTGATCACCTTCGACACGGCGAACGCCACCGTCGCCGCGGTCAAGGCCCTGGCCGAGAACGTCACCTTCTCCAACACCTCGGAGAACCCGACCGGGGGCAACCGCACCGCGACCTTCACCGTCGTCGACGGCGACGGCGGGGCCGATACCGACACCGCGACCGCGACCATCGCAGTCACGCCGGTCAACGACGCGCCGCGCGCCAACGGGCTCGGCGACACGCTGGCCTTCCGCGAGGGTGACGCCGCCAAGGTGATCGACGTCGACGGGTCGGTCACCTTGGCCGACGACGACAGCGCCGACTTCGACGGCGGCAGCCTGCGCGTCCAGATCCCGGTCTCGGCGGCAACCACGGGCGACCAGCTCTCGATCCGCAACCAGGGCAGCGGCGCCGGCCAGATCGGCCATACCGGGGGCAAGGTCTACTACCAGGGCGTGGAGATCGGCACGGTCCTTAATGCCGGCTCGCGCGACATGACCGTCACCTTCAACGCAAGCGCGTCGCAGGCGGCGGTGGCGGCCCTGATCCGGAACGTCACCTTCTACAACGACTCCCAGAACCCCGGCACCACCGCCCGGACCGTCACCTTCACGCTGGTCGACGGCGACGGCACCGCCAATGGCGGCCAGGACACCGATACCGACACCGCGACCGTCACGGTCGAGGCGGTGAACGACCCGCCGACGATCACCGGCCTCGACGGCGGCGCCACCTTCGTCGAGGACGGCCCCGCGGTCGTGATCGACGGCAACGCCACCATCTCCGATGCCGATCTCGGCACCGGCGGGACCGCCAGCTACAACGGCACGCGGCTCTCGATCCAGCGCTCCGGCGGCGCCAACGCCGAGGACGTGCTAGGCTTCAGCACCGGCGGGGCGCTGTTCGCGGCGTCGGGCACGGCGGCGAGCGGCACGCTGACCTCCGGCGGGCAGGCCTTCGCGACCTATACCCAGACGGGCGGCGTCCTGACGGTGGAGTTCACCGGCACGGCGGCGACGGCGACGCGGGACCTCGTCAACGACGTGCTGCGGCACGTCACCTACGCCAACAGCAGCGACACGCCCCCGGCCTCGGTGACGCTGGCCGTCACCTTCGCGGACGGCAACGCCGGCAATGCCCAGGGCACCGGCGACAACCCCGGTTCGGTCACCCAGACGGTCGCGGTCGCGATCACCCCGGTCAACGACGCGCCGACACTGTCGGGCACGGGCCAGACGCCGACCGCGACCGAGAGCGGGACCGGCACCAACGCCGTGCAGCTCGTCACCGGCGGCGGCGTGACCGATCCCGACGCCGTCACCTTCGCGGGCGCGGTGATCCGGGTCCGCTTCACGGACGGCTACCAGGCCGGCGACCGGCTGTTCCTCGCCTCGACGCCGACGGGAGTGGCGTCGGTGGCCGGCGGCGGTGCGGCGGAGCTGGTCATCACACTCGACGCCGGCGCCACCCAGGCGAATTTCGGCGCCATCCTGGAGGCCATCCGCTACGAGAACACCGGCGACAACCCCACGGCCTACGGCGCCGACACACGGCGCGAGTTCCAGATCGTCTTCAACGACGGCGGCAATTCTCCGGCACCCGGCCGGGACGCGACCAACACGCTGACGGGCCATATCGACCTGGTCGGCGAGAACGACCTGCCGACCGCGGCGAACGACGCCGCGACGATCGCCGAGGACGCGGTGGCGCCGGTCACGGGGTCCGTGCGGACCAATGACGGCGACCTTGATCACACGGTGCTGACGGTCACGGCGATCCGCACCCAGGGCGGTACCGTTGGCACGGTGGGCGCCGGGCTGGCCGGCACCTACGGCACGCTGACCCAGCAGGCCGACGGCACCTACAGCTACGCGATCGACAACACGAAGCCCGAGGTGCAGGCGCTGGCGGTCGGCCAGACGCTGACGGACGCCTTCGTCTACACGATCTCGGATGGCAACGGCGGCACGGCGACGGCGACGCTGACGGTCACGATCCAGGGGGCGAACAGCCCGCCGGTGGCGGTCGCCGACACCGCGACGATCGCAGAGGACGCGGCGGCGCCGGCCACCGGCACCGTACTTGCGAACGACCAGACCAGCGACGACGGCGAGACGCTGTCGGTTTCGGCGATCCGCACCCAGGGCGGCACGACGGGCACGATCGGCACGGGCCTCTCCGGCACCTACGGCACGCTGACGCAGCAGGCGGACGGCACCTACAGCTACGCCATCGACAACGCCGATGCGGCGGTGCAGGCGCTGGCCGTCGGCCAGACGCTGACCGACGCCTTCGTCTACACGATCTCGGACGGCAGCGGCGGCACCGCCACGGCGACGCTGACGGTCACGATCCAGGGCACCAACGATACGCCGGTGGCGGTCGCCGACACCACGACGATCGCCGAGGACGCGGTGGCGCCCGCCACCGGCACGGTGCTGGCGAACGACAGCGATCCCGACACGTCCGACACGCTGACCGTCACGGCCATCCGGACGCAGGGTGGCACGGTCGGCACGATAGGGACCGGGCTTGCGGGGACCTACGGCACGCTGACCCAGCAGGCGAACGGCACCTACAGCTACGCGATCGACAACGCCAAGCCCGAGGTGCAGGCGCTGGCGGTCGGCCAGACGCTGACCGACGCCTTCGTCTACACGATCTCGGACGGCAACGGCGGCACGACGACGGCGACGCTGACGGTCACGATCCAGGGCGCCAACGACGGGCCAGCGGCCGTCGCCGACACCGCGACGATCGTCGAGGGCGCCACGGTTCCCACGACCGGCACGGTGCGCGCGAACGACAGCGACACCGACACCGCCGACACGCTGACGGTCACGGCGATCCGGACCCAGGGCGGCACGGTGGGCACGGTGGGCACCGGGCTGGCCGGCACCTACGGCACGCTGACCCAGCAGGCCGACGGCACCTATGCCTATGCCGTCGACAACACGAAGCCTGCCGTGCAGGCGCTGGCGGCCGGGCAGACGCTGACGGACGCCTTCGTCTACACGATCTCGGATGGCAACGGCGGCACGGCGACGGCGACGCTGACGGTCACGATCCAGGGGGCGAACAGCCCGCCGGTGGCGGTCGCCGACACCGCGACG